>JALOQW010000367.1 GCA_025459275.1 Pirellula sp. | reverse complement strand
AGATCCTTGGTTAACTGTCGCGTGAAGTGGTTACCACCGATGGGAATACTGCGTTGCCAAATCCGGAATCCATTCGTAACGACCAAGTCGCTCGCGTCGGTACCAATCGACAGAAGCACGGTGCTCTTCGGGGGGTGTTCGGGATCAAACGTATCATTGGCTAACCGGTCAGCGAAACGCTCATAGGTGACCATGTTGTAGATACTGATCGGCGCCAGTTGGACCAGATCGATATCCATCCCTTTATCGCGGTAGGGCTTCAATGCTCGAAAGACGGCTTCTTTCTTCATGGCGAACAAGCCGACTTCGCTTTCCAGCGCGTAGCCGTCTTCGATTTGAGCCCCTTCCATCTGCTGGAAGTCCCAAATCACGTCGTTCAGATCGAACGGGATCTGCTGTTTCGCTTCGTACTTGACGATGTCGCCGATCTTTTTGACTTCTACTGGCGGTGGTTTAAAAAACTTGGCCAAACCGCTTTGCCCCGGGACACTTACCCCGATTCGGATGTTCCCTTTGAGATCGTTGCGGGAAATGAACTGTTCCAGTGCGTCGGCAACGAGTTTTTCAGGTTCCGCTTCTGGTTGCGACAAGATCTTGGGATATTCGACGAAATCGAAGGTGTCCGCGATGACTGCGTCCCCTTCCATATGGCAACGCAACGCCTTTAGCGCGCTTTGGCCAATTTCAACACCCCAAACATGCTGCAACTTTTTCGCCATCGTGCGAAACTCCTGTTGGACGCGTCGTAGATGCGTTCCTGCTGGATGAGCCCCAAAAAGTCGGATGAGTCGCAAAAGGAAGAGACGCGGGCCCAACGCACGTCTAATTCCTATCCGTTACTATGGTATCGTGCCCAAGGGGGGGCTGTCAAAATTTTCAGCCGTGACAACCAAAAAAGTCGGGGATTACTGGCTCCGCGGGATGGATCGGCTCGGACTCAACTGGCTTTCCCAGGAGGGATTCGCCACAATGAGGCATGGAGTCCCTTTCCCGAACGGTTGGAACCTCTTTCTGCCAGGGCGTGATAGTGAGAACAGTGGTGACATCCCTTTTCTTTCGATATTGGACTTGTTCCGCCATAGCCTGTGGTTGGCTCATTGCCTTCGCGCTGATGCCTCAAGCGCATGCGATTTCTCAGGTAACTTCCGAGTCGGCTCCATCCGCGAACGCTTTGGAAAAGGAAATCTCGGGCTGGATCGAAAAACTGGGTGACTCCAACTACTCGGTCCGTTTGCAGGCACAGAGTGAGCTGGAACGGATTGGCGTTCGAGCACTGGATCAATTGCACCGAGCCAGTTTTCATCCGAATCCCCAAATCTCTAGCCAAGCCCGGTTCTTGGTCCAGAGCAACCAGTTCAATTGGGCCTGGGAGACGGACCCTTTTCACGTCCGCCGGATCCTGTCCAATTACACGACCGCTCCGATCTACGAAAAATCGGCCTACATCGACCAACTCAACGCGTTGGAAGGGGATGAAGGACTGCCGGCTTTGTGCCGCTTGATTCGATACGAGACGCAAGGTTGCTTGGCAAAGCGCGCAGCACTGCTGGTGATGCGGAGCAAACCTGTTCTGGGCCAGTCACCCGCGGCTCGCCTCGAGTCCATTGCCAGCATGGTGGACGGGGCGATGAGCAGCGCGGGCCAGTGGGTATTGGATTACGTGTCTATGCCCGAACCCATGGATCCGGATGCTTGGATCCGGCGCATTGATGCCGAGCTCGCGCTCCTCGAATCGAAATCCCCGGACACCAGTATCGAAATCATCGCCGACCTTCGTCGCTGGCTCGTTGAACATATGGCCACCGTACCTGAATGGCGAGAGCGGGCCTTGGCCATCGCGAGAACGATTCCCGAGCATTTCCCGGATTCCACCCCGAATCGCGGCACCAGCTCGCTCGAATTCGCACAATGGGCTTTGGAAACGAACCTTCCCGAACTGGTCCAAGAACAGCACAGCCAAATCAACGAACTTGCGCTACTGGATCCCAAGTACGGATACCTCCTTGCAGAAAGCTATGCGCTTCAAGCCAAAAGCGATCTCGCTAACCAGATCGCGGAATGGACAGCCGTGCGAACACCCGTCAGCGCCCAAGGAGAACCTCGGTCCTTGGATCTGCAAGCTCGCAACGGCTCGCCACTGAATCAGCGGCTCGAAGAAATGCTCCAACGAAACATGTCGTTGGTCTTCGAGCGATCCGCCATGGGGGAGTTCTTGATCAAACGCGGCCGTTTCGATTGGGCTGAACGCGAACTGCGACTCGCCATCGAAGGGCATGAGGACGACGTCGAGTTCGCCACGATCATCAATCTGACTCAACTCTCCCAGTTGCTCCATGAACAGGACAAGCACGCAGAAGCCGCAGAAATCCTGAAAAAATATGTCGATCGCTACGAACGCGAACCACTATTCAAAGCACAGGTTGCCGAACAAGGTGGCGAAAGTCTCGTTTCCAATTACTACCTCTATAGCGGTGACGACGCTCGATCGCGAGGCGAGACGGACAAGGCTAGAGAGATGTACAACAAGTCGATCGAACTCGCTCAAGACAATGTGGATGCGATCATCGGCCTCTATCGCTTAAGCGACAGCAACGAATCCGACCAGCAAGAACGACGCAAGACCCAACAACGCGTTGCCAGCAGCTTGAAACAAGAAATCGACCTGCGAGAACAAGCACTCAAACAAGAAAACCCTCGCTTTCAAGCAACCGAGCAACGATCGCTCGCCAACCAAATGAATACCCTGGCATGGCTGATCGCAAACACCGAAGGAAATTTCGAAGAAGCCCTTTTCCTAAGTCGAAGGGCCTGCGCCCTGGCACCGAACCGCTCTGCCTACTTGGACACCTTGGCCCATTCCTATGCAGCCCTCGGTCGATATCACGAAGCGGTTGAGCAGCAACGCAAGGCCGTTGCTCTGGAGCCCCATCAACCCTCCCTGGTGCGGGCTCTCCAACGCTTCGAGTCAGAACTCGAAGCAAAAAAAAGCAAGTCTCCCTAATCCAATGCCCTTCAATCAACCTACCTGAAGTAGTGGATCTTGCCAAAGATCCTAACTTAAGGCCAAAGATCCTTATGTACGAGGAAGTTCAACAACTTCCACTACCTTCATTGAAGGCTTCGCACTTCGGTGCATCGACTTGTTCATAGAACCTAGATCATGTACGACCAGTCTTCAGGACTGGCATTGATGAACTGCCGCTGACAATGGGTGCAGCGATGGTTGCCCAGCAAAAGGTACGCTTTCTGCAACGCCTCAATGGTACTGGCCCAAATGTCGGATTCTTCGCGAAAGACGTTTCGTGCGCCGACTAGTTCCAGGATCCCCACGTTGGCCAAAACTTGCAACACATCACGACTCACTCCCGTCAACATCACGCTCCGGCCCGAGCGATGCATGCGCTGAATGAAGTCCTGAAGCAACTTCATGCACACGGCGTCTGGGTTGCGGGCCCGTTTGAGTCGAAGAATGATGACTCGCAACTCGGGATTGACCGAGCTCTCGATCGACTCCAGAAGCCTTTCAAATTCAGGCGCACTCCCGAAAAACAATTCTCCTTCCAAGTTGTAAATACGGATGTACTGGCAGCGGATATCGCTGGACTGCAATTCACGAATCACTCGATTCCCCGTAACCGCTAACTCGCTCACGGAAATCTTGGAAGCCTTGGGAATGTACAAGGCGAAGGACAACATCACGCCAATCAGAATGCAAAACTCGACGGAGATGAAGACCGCCGAAAGGGCGGTGATCACAAGAATCCATGCGTCAAATCGCGTGGCTTTAACCATGTAGGTGAGAGTCGCCACCTCGGTCATGCGCAGAGCCGTCAAAATGAGGATGCCGGCCAAAGCCGCGCGGGGTATGTAGGCCGCGAATGGAGCAAACACCAACACGGTGGCCGCGACCCCGATGGCACTGATCACGCCCGACCATTGCGTCGCCGCCCCTGAGCTGTGATTGATGTACGTTCGCGTTAACGACCCGGAGCCCGGAAAGCATGAGAAGAAACTGCCTACCGTGTTGGCGAGCCCTTCGCTCAGGCACTGCTGGTTCATGTCCAGCTTGTCCCCTGTCTTAGCCGCGATCGATTTGGCCATCGCCATGGCTTCCAAAAGCCCCAGAAATGCAATCGCGACGGCACTTCCCGACAAATCGCGCACGATGTTCCAATCCCATGATGGCGCACCAAACTGGGGTAATGCTTGAGGGACCGGTTCCGTAAGCTTCAATCCTGAACTCTGCCCTGGATCCAAGAACGCGACCGTCAACGAAACAGCAACAATGGAAATCAGGAACTCTGGCAGCCACCAACCGCGACGTCGATTGATCACACGGATCACCAGCGCGATCGCCATCGTGGAAAACGCCACGAGCATGGTCGGAACGTGAATGCCATCGCTTTTGGAAATGCTCGTCCAAAAACGGAGCAAGAAGTGATCGTGTGGATCGATCGGAGCGTTCAATCCAAAGACGTTCTTGCATTGATCCATCAACAACAACATCGAGGCCCCCAACGTAAAGCCTACGATGACCGCCTGGGATATATAGCGAGACAAATCACCAAACCGACAAAGGGAAATCGCCGTCTGAATCAGCCCAACCAGGAGAGCCATGAGAATGGCAGCCGAGATTCGGCTTTCTTCAGGAACGACCGCCAAAGCGCTGAGCATCGCGATGGATATGGCATTGGTCGGACCATTGATCAACTGACGAGACGAATCCAGCAAGGCCCCGACGGTCGTCATGACGATGGCCGTGTACAGCCCCATCTCGGCTGGCATGCCAAAGATCTTGGCATATGCGATCGCCTGAGGCACCGCTACCGCCGCTACCGTGATCCCGGCGACGAGATCGCGCCGGAATGAGGTCGGGGTGTAGCCGCGAAGAGACCCCAAGGCTGGGATCCAGCGATAAATGGTCTCGGAAACACCCTCAGTCATGAAGTTGGTTGGGGTTCGTGGGGAAAACCGTCCAGG
>JALOQW010000366.1 GCA_025459275.1 Pirellula sp. | reverse complement strand
GGGCGGTGACCTGGACCAATTCCTTCCTCATCGCCTTGTCGATCGCGAGTGTCGTGATCTTGTTCGTTGGTACGGCGCAGACCATGGGGAAAGGGGACATCGTTCATGGTGTTTGGAATGTCATCGATCACGTGCCTCCGGACCAACGAACTTTCTTCCCCGACTGGCGTCTGAGTACCGTAATGGGTGTTGTCGGCATCTTCATGACGGGCTTGCTAGGCAACGTTCCTGGACAAGACCTCCAACAACGTGTTTTGTGTGCTCGCAGCCCAGCCATCGCTCAATGGTCGTGTATCGTTTGCGGCATCATCTACCTCATCATAGGGTTGATACCGGTTTATGTAGGGTTCGCGGCCCGCATCCGATTGCCCGAACGGATCCAAGAGGCCGATGTTCTGGGGGATCGCGTACTGCCGATCGCTGCGGCCTATTTTCTCAGTGAACCTTGGGTGATCGTCTTGGTCCTTGGCCTTCTGTCGGTCAATCTTGCCGTCGCGGCCAGTTCCACCATCTCGCAGACCACGATTCTTGCTAACAATATCTTCGGTCCTTGGCGTGGACGATTCGGGCGATTTCCAACCTTGGAGCAGATCTGCGTCGTGATTGTTTCAATCGGCTCTCTGGTGGCTGCCTTCTCCGGTGAATCGGTCATGGGGCTGCTGGAAATGTCGCTAGTGATCGTGATGGTTTCTCTTTTTGTTCCCATGTGTGTTTGTTTGTTCGCAGGCATCGTACATCCATGGACCGGTGTGGCTTCGATGCTCGCAGGAACGCTTGGCTGGGGCTTGCACATGACGGTTGAGACCTTTATCGAACTTGGCCCAAACCCCAACACGATGCTCACTACGTATCTGGATATTCCCGCAGAAATTCATGGATTGGCAGCGAGCGTAGTAATCGCATGCCTCCTCCAATGGCGGACTAGCAGCCCCCCGAAGGCAACTTGAAAGATGTCGATTCGGATACAATCTTCTGTGTTCGGCTGTTACTCTTGGGAAGACGACGACAATGGAAGGTTCAATACCTCGCGCGAATACGATGGATGTGCCCCCTGGTCCAAGGGATCGATCTCCCGTTGGAGTCGTGGGTATCGGTGCATCGGCGGGTGGTCTGGAAGCGATCGAGAGATTGTTCAATTGCATGCCCTGCGACACGGGTCTGGCATTTGTCATTGTTCAACACTTGTCGCCAGACTTCAAAAGCCTGATGAGTGAGTTGTTGTCGCGATGGACCAAGATGCGAATCGCCGTCGTCGAAGACGGCATGAATATTGAGCCGGACCGAATCTACCTGATGCCCCCAAAGAAGCTCATGATCCTCTCGGGCGGTCAGCTTTGGTTGAAGGACAAGTTCCCTGAGGATGAACTCTTCATGCCGATTGATCAATTCTTTCGGTCGCTCGCTCAGGATCAAGGCTCCAATGCCATTGGGATCATCCTGTCCGGCACGGGAACGGATGGCTCGCGTGGGATCAAAGCCATCCAGCAGTCCGGGGGCTATGTCATTGCGCAAGACAGCGATAGCGCAAAGTTCGACGGGATGCCTCGGAGTGCGGTCGAAACAGGGGTTGTTGACGAGGTCCTTCTTCCGGAGTCGATACCGTCCGCCATTTTGCGACGCATCCATGATCCGAGAGCGTCCGAGGATCTACTGGATGACACGGTTCTGCCAGAGGGCGTGCACGAAGTGATGCGGTTGCTGCGACTGAACTACGGAATTGATTTTTCGTTGTACAAGCCGACAACCGTCAGTCGACGAACGCGTCGTCGCGCGGAGTTGATCCACGAAGTCGATATGCGTTCGTACCTTCGTCGATTGCAAGAGGATAAGAAAGAGCTTGAGACGCTGTATCATGACTTGCTGATCGGCGTTACCGGATTCTTCCGAGACGCCGCCGCATTTCATGCGTTGGAAGTCAACGTCCTTCCTGAATTGCTGGATGCCAAGCCTCTCGATCAGGAGTTTCGTGCATGGGTTGCAGGCTGTGCAACGGGTGAAGAAGCTTATTCGATCGCGATGGTGTTGCACGAGCATTTTCAACGAACAGGTCGGCCGCTCAACGTCAAGATCTTTGCTACCGATGTTCATCGCCATTCCATCGAATTCGCTACAACCGGAGTCTATCCACGAGTGGCTTTGAGCAGCCTGTCACCGGAACGGGTGCGTAAGTACTTTGTTGAGTCCGCATCGGGATTTCACATCAACAGTGAGATCCGAAAGATGGTGGTATTTGCCCACCACAATGTACTGAAAGATGCTCCGTTCACTAAACTGGACCTGGTGACTTGCAGAAACCTGCTGATCTACTTGATTGCTCCAGCTCAGAACAAAGTTCTGTCTCTGTTTCACTTCGGACTGAAGACCGGCGGAGCACTGTTCCTAGGGCCGAGCGAGAGTCCGGGCGATTTGTCGGACGAATTTGAGCTTCTGAATTCCCACTGGAAGCTCTATCGGAAAAAACGGGATGTGCGGCTGCCTCATGATCTGCGACTACTCAATCTCACCCATCTCGATTCTGTACGTCATCGCGATCCATCGGCGAAAACGAAAGCAGGCGGGGATCCGGTTCTGCAGGAACTGCTGTTTCAATGGATGGAGTTGCAGTATCCCAACAGTATTCTGCTCAACGCAAACCGTGAGATCGTACATACGTTTGGCGAAAGCAATCGTTTCATCAAATTTCGTCGAGGCCGCCCCACGCTCGACATCCTGGAATTACTCGACAAAGAACTGAAACTCGCCGTTGCTGCAGCGATTCATCGAGCCATCAGGGAAAAGGAAACGATCCAGTTCTCTAATATTCAAGCCACTTCGCAACAAGGCGACCCCGTTCGAATCTCTGTGGCAGCGACACCCTTGCAAACGACTCGAAACAGCGAAACGTATGTCATGTTGACGTTGTCTGAGGATGCGGTTGAGGAAGCGTTTCCGATGGACATTTCCGAACAAGCAGACATCAGTGTCGAAGAGGCTGCGCAAGACCGATTGGAGCTGCTCGAAAGCGAACTTCGGTACACCAAAGAAAATCTTCAGGCCACGATTGAAGAGCTTGAAGCCAGCAATGAAGAGCTCCAGGCCATCAACGAAGAGATGCTGGCCAGCAACGAAGAACTGCAATCCACCAACGAAGAATTGCACTCGGTCAATGAAGAACTGTACACCGTCAATGCAGAGTATCAACGCAAGATCGCCGAGCTGACAGAGCTGACCCATGATATGGATAACCTGCTGGTCAGCACCGATGTGCACACCATTTTTCTGGATGAGAACCTCTGCATCCGCAAGTTCACGCCGAGAATGGGTGACTTGTTCCATTTGATACCTGCCGACATAGGACGACGTATTGATGGATTCATGCATCAGATTCGATTCGATGGACTCCAGCAAAAGTTGATCGAGGTTTTGGAGAATGGCATGGTGTTCAACGTCGAAGTTGAAACGGCCAGCGCCGATCACTTGTTGATGCGGATTCTTCCTTATCAAGGAGAACGCGACCGAGCCGGAGTCGTCATGACGTTGGTGGACATCACGGATCTGAAAAAGGCCGAGTCTCGGTTTCGCAATGCCATCGAAGCTTCGCCGAGCGGGATGCTGCTGATCAACCCCCAAGGTCGTATTGTCCTGATCAATTCGGTTTGCGAGTCGATCTTTGGGTATGAACGTGAAGAGTTGATCGGTCAGCCACTGGAGAATCTCATACCCGAACGCTTTCGGCATACCCATGTTCAGCATCGAGGAGAATATTTTGCCGCGCCGCGCGTGCGAGGCATGTCGTCCGGGCTCGATGTTTGGGGATTGAGAAAGGATGGCACCGAGATTCCGTTGGACATTCGCCTCAGTCCCATCGAAAGCGCCGAAGGGTTATCGGTGCTGGCATCGATTATCGACATGACTCGCAGCAAGGTCCTGGAATCGTCCTTGCGACTGCAGGTCGATCAGCGCGATCGTTTTTTGGCGACCTTGTCGCACGAGCTTCGGAACCCGATGTCGGCCATCGTATCGGCCGCAACCCTCTTGAGCCGATCTGCCGTGCAAGAGGATGTGAAGGGACCGAGCGACATTATCCTCCGACAAGCCGCGCAGATGAACATACTGCTCGACGATCTGCTCGATGTCTCGCGGGTAACGCAGGGCAAGATCAAGCTTCGATTAGAGCCGATCGATTTATGCGACCTGTGCCGTGAGGCCCTCGAGACAATGGAGCCACTGATTGCGGCACATCGCCATCGTGTCACGCTCGGCTTGCCCGACAAGCCCGTGGTGGCTCAAGTCGATCGAGGGAGAATGCTTCAGATTGTGGAGAATTTGCTAACTAATGCCATCAAGTACACGCCTGACGCCGGGGATATCCAACTCGAAGTCATCGAAAAGCAACCTCGAGCGTGGATTCGGTTGACCGACAACGGTCGAGGCATCGCTCAAGAACTCTTGGAATCGATTTTCGATATGTTTGTTCAATCCGATTCGACGCTGGAACATAGCGACGGGGGGATGGGGGTTGGATTGACGCTCGTGCGGGCACTGGTGCATCTCCATAACGGTTCCGTTCATGCAGCCAGCGAAGGCATCGGGAAAGGGAGCACGTTCACGATAGAGTTACCGACGACAGATCAAACGATCGTGATGGAGCCGAAGGCAGAACAGATCGAGGAGAAAAAGCATTTGACCATCGTCTTGGTGGAAGATAACCGGGACGCTCGGATGATGCTCGAGTCGCTCTTGTCGATGGACGGTTACGAAGTCCATTCGGCCGCCAACGGCATCCAATCTGCCGGCGTACGCGTGACATCGTGGCCGCGTGCTGCGAGCGCCTGCTGCAACGCGCGAATGGAGGTGTCGGCGTCCAGGTGCAAGCGCGGCTTTGTCATAGGGGGGTGCCGGGGTGAGCATTGGGTGCGCTGGCCTGTTCATCGGCCGCAATCCCGGCATTCACCTCATCTCGATGGGCCGCATAGAAGGCAAGCGCGCCAGCCACCTCGCCTTCGGTGATTCCATATTC
>JALOQW010000053.1 GCA_025459275.1 Pirellula sp. | reverse complement strand
GGGTTTCCTTCGGGAAAGCTCAAGGAATTCCTCGAGTCCGCCATCGACCCGAGCCGTCAGTACATGTTCCCTCCGGTTGAAGAGCATCCTCACGCCGTCACCGGACCGGAACTGATGGAGTTGATGCGGCAACAAGCCGTCAACTTCGGGACGCGTGTGATCACCGACGACGTGGTCAGCGTCGACTTCTCGAAACGGCCACTCGTGCTGAGCACGAGTGAGAACGGCAGCTTCGAAACGCACACCGTGATCGTCGCGACCGGAGCTAGCGCCAACTACCTAGGATTGCCTAGCGAAGAGAAGTTTCGAAATCGAGGCGTCAGCGCCTGTGCGGTTTGCGACGGAGCCTTGCCACGTTTCCGCAACAAGCCTCTGGTGGTGGTCGGCGGCGGCGATTCCGCGGTTGAAGAAGCCAGTTATCTGACCAAGTATGCTTCGAAGGTCTACATGGTCCTGCGACGCGGAGAAATGCGTGCCAGCAAGATTATGCAGCAGCGAGCCTTCGACAATCCAAAAATCGAGCTCGTCAAATTCTCTGTGGTCGATGAAGTCTTGGGTGACGACAACGACCCGCGAATTGGCGTGACCGGAGTTCGAATACGCCATGTCGAAACCAAAGAAACTCGCGAGCTGGAAGCGACTGGGATGTTCCTCGCTATCGGCCACACTCCGAACACCAAGTTTCTCGGCGATCAGGTTGAGACGCGAGAGAATGGTTACATCGCATGGAAGCAACCCTATCGCACCATTACAAGTGTGGAAGGTGTTTTCGCAGCGGGCGACGTAGCGGACGATTACTATCGACAAGCCATCACCTCGGCGGGCACCGGATGTATGGCAGCCTTGGACGCAGAACGATATCTCGCCAGCGCTGGTATCCACTAACGGTGAGCGTTAAACGGTGAATGCTCCGATCCAGCCCGGCCAGCTTCCGATCGTTGTCCGCGGTGCACGCGAGCACAACCTGAAGGACATCGATCTGGTTCTCCCTCGGAACCAGTTCATCTGTTTCACCGGGGTCAGTGGCAGCGGGAAGTCTTCGCTGGCGTTCGATACCTTGTACGCCGAAGGGCAGCGACGTTATCTCGAAAGTCTGTCGACCTACGCCAGACAGTTTGTAGGTCAGCTCCCCAAACCTGATGTCGACCTGTTATCGGGGCTTTCGCCTGCCATTTCCATCAGCCAAAAGTCGACTGGGCACAACCCGCGTTCGACGGTGGGGACAATCACCGAGCTGACGGACTTCTTGCGAGTCCTTTTCGCACGATGCGGTACAGGATTCTGTCCTCGTTGCGATTCCAAGATCACCAGTCAAACGCGTGACCAAATCGTCGATCGCATCTCCCAGTTGCCGTCGGACGTTACCCACCTGTTTCTCGCGCCGGTTGTCCGGGGGCAAAAAGGGGAACATAAAGATCTCTTGGATGATCTGCGTCGCGCGGGGTTTAACCGCGCTCGTATCGATGGCGTTATCATCTCCCTTAGTGATTCCATCGCTTTGGAGCGGTACAACAAGCACGACATCGAATTGATTGTCGATCGGATCGCTGTCGGTCAATCGAGTCGACAGCGTATCGCGGAAGCCGTCGATCAAGCGCTGCGATTTGGACAAGGGACGATGCTCGTTTCGCCTCTCGTCCAAACATCGAAACAGGACGAATCGACTCCGGTCCAACGTTCGGCCCGTGATTCCCGAGAGCAAGGGGTGTCCGATCCGGAACGAGACATTGTCTTCTCTCAATCGTACGCCTGCGTCAAATGCGGTATCTCGTACGCGCCCCCTATTCCCCAGTTGCTCAGTTTCAACGCTCCTCAAGGGGCCTGTTCGGCATGCGAAGGGCTCGGGCTCACCTACTTGTTCGCAGAAGATCTCCTGATCTCCGATCCGACCAAGTCGATCAAAAATGGTGCCATCGAGATGATCGGCAAGATGTCCGACATGCCGAAATGGATGCGTCGAGCCATTGCCACGTTCAGCAAACTGGTCACGTATCGACTCAAAGCCAAAAAGGATCTCGTCACGGTTCCTGTCGAGCAATTGGAATCGGAACAGCGACGCGCCTTGCTCTATGGATTGCCTCCCCTGCAGGTTGCGTGCTCGCGGGCAGGATCCAAGACAGGAGCGTTTTCCGGCATCTGCAATGAGATGTTGGACATCTATCGTCAGACGACCAATCCGATGTACAAGGCTCGTTTCGAGAAGTACATGCGTGTTGATACTTGCACGCAATGCGAAGGGACACGACTGAATGCCCAGGCTCGTAGTCTTCGGATCCAATCCAAATCTCGCAACTTTCGATCCAAGCCGTGGATGTCGATCGGAGATGTGTCGAGGTTGTCGATTGCGGAAGCCCAAGATTTCTTCTCATCGATTGAACTCGACGATACCCAAACCCTCATTGCCGAGGAGGCGATCAAAGAAGTTCGTTTGCGGTTGCAGTTCCTGATCGACGTGGGGCTTGGTTACCTGTCGCTCGAGCGAACCGCTCCGACCCTCTCCGGTGGGGAGTCGCAACGCATTCGATTGGCGAGCCAGATCGGTGCTGGATTGGTCGGCGTTCTTTATGTGCTCGACGAACCATCGATCGGCTTGCATCCTCGCGATAACGACCGATTGCTTCATTCGCTGAAGCGATTGCGAGACTTGGGGAACACACTCATCGTTGTGGAACACGATGAAGATACGATGCGGGCGGCGGACACCATCGTCGATTTCGGTCCCGGCCCGGGCGTTCAAGGTGGGGAGCTGATCACGATCGGATCCTTGGAAGATGTAGCCAACAATCAACGCAGCTTGACCGGAGATTTCCTGTCGCGCCGAACAGTCATCGATCGCCCAAAATTAAGGCGAAAAGGAAATGGACAACAACTGCGATTGATCGGTTGCTCGCATAACAACTTGAAGGGAATCGACGTCGCGTTCCCCTTGGGATGCTTGATTGCAGTCACTGGCGTCAGCGGCAGTGGCAAGAGTTCACTCGTCACCGACATCCTGACCCCGGCGCTGCGCAACGCATTGAATAAAGCGGAGGACACTCCGGGAGTTCATCGCAGCATCGAAGGCCTTGAGCATCTCGACAAGATCATCGATATCGATCAGAGCCCCATTGGTCGAACGCCGCGCAGCAATCCTGCGACGTACACGAAGCTCTTCGATGAGATCCGCGATCTGTTCGCGGAACTCCCCGAAAGCCGTCGACGTGGCTTCGGTCCGGGAACCTTTAGCTTCAATACCGAACAAGGTCGCTGCAGCGCCTGCGAAGGCCATGGAGCAATTCGGCTCGATATGGAGTTCTTGGCCGACCTCTGGGTGCCATGCGCGGCCTGCGAAGGGAAACGCTACAACCGCGCCACCCTTCAGGTCTTGTTCAAGGGAAAGTCGATCGCCGATTGTCTCGATCTGGATGTTCAACAAGCGATCGAACACTTTTCTGCCTTTCCAAAGATTGTCGACAAACTCCAAACCTTGAGCGATGTGGGACTGGAGTATCTCAAGCTTGGCCAACCCTCGCCGACGCTTTCCGGTGGTGAAGCCCAGCGGATCAAGCTGTCGAGGGAACTGAGCAAACGCTCGACGGGAAAGACCCTCTATGTCCTGGATGAACCGACCACGGGGCTTCATTTCCACGACATCAATCTGCTGCTTCGCGTGCTTCAGAGTTTGGTCGACCGCGGCAATACCGTCGTCGTTGTCGAACATAACTTGGACCTGATCCAGGCCGCGGACTGGATCATCGACTTGGGACCCGAGGGAGGAAACGGTGGCGGTTCGATCGTTTGCGAAGGAACTCCTGAGAAGGTTTCGAAGACGACCAAGTCCCATACAGGCGTCGCACTTCAGAAGTACTTTCAAGCTCACGATGGCAAAACGGCTTCGCGAGGGAAAGGTTCGACGAAGGCCACCAAGAAAACCAAGACGGATGCATCGCACCTGCTTCAACGCAGCCCTGCTTTGGAAGATATTCAAGTCCATGGTGCCAAGCAGCACAACCTAAAGAACATCGACGTGACGGTCCCTCGCAATGCCATGACCGTCTTCTGTGGCCACAGTGGCAGCGGCAAGACCTCAATGGCCATGGATACGATTTACGCCGAAGGCCAACGTCGATTCGTTGAGAGTCTGAGTTCGTACACAAGGCAATTCGTCGGCCAAATGCCCAAACCCGTGGTCGACCGCATCGATGGATTGAGCCCTGCCGTGGCGATCGAGCAGCGAGGCTTGTCGCATACTCCTCGATCCACCGTGGGTACCGTCACAGAAATTTATGATTACTTGCGGGTGTTCTACGCAAGACTCGCTCAAATGCATTGCACACGCTGCGATGCCCCGGTTAGCTCTCAAACCATCGACCAGATCATCGATCGATGGATGGCATGGGGCGAACAACGCGCTCAAGCAGGGAAAGTCAGTGAAGAGGGGTGCCGTGCCTTGCTCTTGGCACCCGTCGCACCTGCGATGAACCAGGATCCGGCATCTTTCTTTACGGATCTGAAACGCGAAGGCTTCGTCCGAGTTCGGGTAAACGGACAGACCTATGAAATCGACAGTTTGCCGGACCTGAGCCGAAAAACCAAGTATGAGTTCCAAGTCGTTGTCGATCGAGTTCAGCTGGATCGCATCGATCGTAAGCGACTCAACGATAGCATCTCGACCGCGTTGCAGTTGGGTAACGGCATTATCCAAATGGCAATTGTTGACAGCAAGCGGAAAGAGCGATTGTGGGAGACGCAGACGTTTTCGCTCCAACTCGCATGCAACTCTTGCGGCATCTCCTTCCAGCCACTGACGCCTCATCATTTCTCCTTCAATACTGCCGTCGGATGGTGTCCCTCCTGCCAGGGATTGGGGATCGAATCCGGAACCGATCCGGCCGCGTTCATCGATGATTCGTTGTCTCCGATGCAGGGAGGGTTGCTCCTCTGGCCCGACACGAAAAGTTCGCTTGCCGCGGGAATGCTGCGGGCTCTTGAACGCAATATTGGGCTTCCCGTTGAGTCTCCGATTCGCGAATGGACTAGTTCCCAACGATCGATCTTGTTTCGTGGTCTCGCGGATCAAGAGATCGTGGTGATCGAACAAGACGTCGATCCATCGAGCGGATCCGACGAGCCTGTGATGTTCTTTCGATTTCACGGGGTTTATCCAGCTCTGGAACTCCTCTCCAATGCCAACCCTACCGTGCGGATGCGGTTGAGCGCCTTCTTGGCCGACGTTTCTTGTTCGCAATGCAATGGGTCCAGAATCCGGCCCGAAGCATCTCATGCGCGATTCCGTGGGTTATGCATGGCGGACATTGTCAAAATGCCGATAGGAGAATTACTCCATCGGATCCAAGACTGGAAACTGAGCAAGGCAGAAGCGAAGATCGCCGGGGAATTGGTGCGAGAAATGACGCAGCGACTTCAATTCCTGGTCGATGTCGGATTGGAGTATCTGACATTGGATCGTGCCGCCAATTCCTTGTCCGGAGGGGAATCCCAACGTATTCGATTGGCCAGCCAACTTGGAAGTGGATTGTCCGGAGTCTTGTACGTGCTCGATGAGCCGACGATTGGGCTTCATCCTCGCGATAACGCACGTTTGATTGCTGCCATGCATCGCTTAAGAGACCTGGGCAATACATTGCTGGTCGTCGAACACGATCGGGACGTGATTGCCAGCAGCGACTCGATTCGAGACTTCGGCCCTGGCTCAGGCCCCTACGGAGGGCAAGTCGTCGCGGCAGGTGAAGCAAAGCAACTGGCAAGCAATCCTCGGTCGATCACCGGTCCCTACTTGAGTGGCGAACGTCGCATCGAGATGTCAGGCACACGTACGATCGAGCTGGACCGAAGCGATGGATCTCCATCGCGCGACTGGACGGAACGGACAACCAATGTTGCGAGTTGGCTCACCGTCAACGGAGCAGCGGCGAATACGTTGAAGTCCATCGATGTTTCGTTCCCGTTGGGGTACATGATTGCGGTTACCGGGCCGAGTGGTAGTGGTAAGAGCAGTCTGGTGAATGAAATTCTCTATCCAGCCCTCGCCCGGCGTCTCCATCGGGCCGATCTACAGCCCGGTCTCCACAAGAAGATCGAAGGCATCGAGCAAATCAATAAAGTGCTGCAAGTGGATCAGTCTCCGCTTGGAAACTCGCCAACCAGCAACCCCGCAACGTACACAGGGGTCTTCGATCATATTCGGCAGTTATTCTCGAAGATGCCTGAAGCCAAACTGCGAGGGCTCGCCCCTGGTGCCTTTAGCTTCAACGTTGGAATGGGCCGTTGCGAAAAGTGCGAAGGTGTAGGGCAACTCTGCATTCAGATGCATTTTCTTCCGGATGTTTGGATTCCATGTGATTCATGTCACGGCCGACGTTACACCGAAGAAGTGCTGTCCGTCAAGTTCCGAGGCCAATCGATCAACGATGTGTTGAACATGTCGATTGGCCAAGCTAGGGACTTGATGAGCGAGATTCCAAAAATCCATGGGATGCTCCAGGTCCTTTGCGATGTGGGGCTCGACTATCTCGCGCTCGGTCAAAGCGCTCCCACATTGAGCGGAGGCGAAGCCCAGCGCGTCAAACTGGCAGCTGAATTGTGCCGACCAGCAACTGGCCGCACTTTGTATCTGCTGGACGAACCTACCACTGGGCTGCACTTCGACGATATCAACAAGCTGATGATCGTTCTCGATCGACTGGTCTCGTCTGGAAACACGGTGGTCATCATCGAACACAATCTTGAGGTGATTCGCATGGCCGATTGGATCATCGACTTGGGGCCCGAGGCAGGCCAAGCCGGTGGACAAATCGTCTTTGCTGGGCCGCCGAGCGAATTGGTTCGCTATGTCCAGCAAAGTGGATCACCTGCAAAGAAAGGGGCCGCTCGAAAGTCCAGGGGGGCGAAGACGCTCGTCGTCCATGAAGCCCATGCCGACTTCCCGGTCGATCGGATGCGCAGTTACACTGGTGAAGCGCTTTTGCAATGGGAACAACAGAATTCCACGCCACCTAAGCCAGCTGCGAAACGGGCTGCGAAGCGAGCCAAGTCTCAAAACTGACATCGAACCACGTCGAAAGGGCTTTACGATGCGATTCCTTTTCCTGGTCTGCGTTGGAATCTTCGGATTCTCCTGTTTGCCATCCTTGCAAGGAGAGCCACCCAAGAACGTGTTGTTCATCGTCTCCGATGATCTGAACAATCGGCTGGGATGCTATGGGGACCCGCTTGCGATATCCCCCAACATCGATCGTCTGGCATCTCGCGGCACGCGTTTCGATCGCGCTTATTGCACGTTTCCACTTTGTGGACCGAGTCGCAATTCAATCCTGACCGGTTTGTATCCAAATAGTACCGGCATTTATCAGAACGGTCAGATCTTTCGGCAGTCCATTCCCAAGCATGCCAGTTTGCCCCATGCCCTACGGCGAGCAGGTTACTTCTCTGGTCGCATCGGAAAGATGTACCACTACAACGTCCCCAGTTCGGTCGGTACGAATGGTCATGATGATTCCGCAAGCTGGGAACTGGAACTCAATCCCGCTGGCATCGATCGATTATCTGAGGAGCCGAACATTTTCACACTCGTCCCGGGGCAGTTCGGAGGTACCTTGAGTTGGTATGCATCCCCGGCTCCGACGGCCGAACACACCGACGCCATGCAAGCCAAAGATGCAGTTTGGGTCCTCGAGCGATTCGCCAAGGAACGCGACAAGCCGTTCTTCCTCGGGCTCGGTTTCTTCCGTCCCCATACTCCGTACGTGGCACCTCGAAACTACTTCGACATGCACGATCCGCAGAAGTTCACGCTCCCCGATGATGTCGAAGCAGATCGAGCAGACATCCCTCGTCCAGGCCTCGCAAGTGGCAAGAAAGAGCAAGACGAAATGACCGACACGCAACGACGCGAAGCGATGCAAGCCTACTATGCCAGCGTTACCTTCATGGACGAACAAGTGGGAGTGGTTCTCGACGCACTGGATCGATTGGGGCTGGCCGATAGCACGATGATCGTCTTCACCAGCGATCATGGTTACCATCTGGGAGAGCATGGCCTTTGGCAGAAGATGAGTTTGTTCGAAGAGAGCGCTCGCGTGCCACTCCTGATCGTAGCCCCCGGGGTCGCTCAACCTGGGAGCGTCGTTCGCTCGCCCGTCTCTCAAGTTGATTTGTGTCCCACTGCACTCGAATGGGCCGAGGCGACCACGCGCAGTCCCATGCAAGGGCAGAGCTTGACCCCGATGCTGAAAGCCCCGCAGACCGTCGGCCGCGGATGGGCCTTGACTCAGGTATCACGCGGTGGTCAAAACGATCGCTTCTTCGGATATTCGCTCCGGACCGACCGCTGGCGATATACCGAATGGGATTCTGGTGAACGCGGACTTGAGCTTTATGATCACGATGCCGATCCCGGGGAGCGGACGAACTTAGCCAAGTCCGAAGCCCACAAGGAAATCGTTCAAACCTTGTCCCGACAACTCAAGGACGCGATCCAAAGCAGCTACCCTGCATCGGGGGCCGCACCAGAAGTCCGACCTTTGACCTGGTCGCCGAGCCTGACGGATATCGATTGATCGCAGTTATTCTTGCGTCGGCTCAAACAGATCTTGAAGGTCGAGTGGGCTAGAACAAGGAGCAAGTGGCAAAAGAAACTCGCCACTTTTTGCGGTTTGTCGATCTTGGTATGCCCCATCATGTGGATTCCGAAAGACGTGGACGCATTTGCCTTGTGCGTCCACAATCCAGTATTCCATGACACCAGCCTCTGCGTACAACTGCGCTTTTTCGCTCAAGTCCGTTTTCAGGGAGCTGTCGGCAACCTCGATCGCCAACTTGACATCCCTGGCCGAAGGGTGGCGATGACGATATCGACGCGCATCAATCCACATCAAATCGGGTTCGGGTCGGCTCTCCCATTCCCTCAGATCCAGTCCGATTTGCACAGAGACACGCACTTGACTACGGTTCGCAACTCTCGTTGACCAATCTGTCAAATAAATGATCAGATCATCGTGCAACGGGCCAGCAGGATTCATCTCGCGCAGCTCCCCGCGAATCAATTCGATCTTTCGATTGCAGTTATGGAACGCACCCGCCTCGATCATGCGTTCGAACTCAGCAACACTGATGCGAAGTCCGGTTGTCATCATTCACCTTACTGTACGGTCAGTCGAATCGATACGGGCACATCGGCCAGTTCGACCGTGTCGGCATCCAACATCTCTCCATTATTCTGGACATGGATCGCGACAGCAAGGGTTTCGCCTGCGATAAACTCGCGGTGGGTTTCGATCGCGTCTCGAATGCTGGCGTCCCCGCAAACGATGTGGACTTCGATGCGATTGGTGAATTCGCATTGCCGTTTCTTGCGAAGATCTTGAATGATCCGGATAGCATCTTTGGCGATCCCTTCCTGAATCAGTTCCGGTGTCAGTTCGGTATGGAGGGCGACCACGGCAGACTTGCCTTGCGCTGCCGCCCAACCCGACTTGGCAGTCAATCGTACTTGAATATCCTCGCCGTCGAGTTCGACCGATTTGCCGTCGATCGTCAGTTGGATCTTTCCGTGCTGTGTCATCTCCTCCATCAGCTGAGCTCCCGAAGCGTTGGCTAGCGTCTGCTTCAGTTTCGGGAGGAGTGGCCCGACTCGGGGGCCGAGTCGACGAAAGTTCGGTTGAACTGCGTACGAGACATACGGGCTAGCGCCACTCGCGTAATGAATCTCTTTGACGTTGAGTTCTTCGCGCACAATATCGTCGTGCTCAGAGAGCCATGTGATATGCGAACTGTCTGCCAACGTCACTTCCACGCGCCCGAGGGGTTGTCGCACCTTCAACTTGGCCTCCATGCGTGCCGAGCGACCGAGAGAGGCGATCTCACGCAGCAGATCCATGCGTGTGTTGAGGATCGCGTCGGTCTGAGCAAAGCTGCCGTCAGGATAATCGCACAGATGGACACTTTCTCGTACTCCCTCGAGTCCGGAGGTCAGGTGTCGCCAAAGGGCTTCTGCCATGAACGGTGTGAAGGGAGCGATCAGTTTGGAGATCACCAGCATCGATTCATACAGCGTCCAATAGGCATCCAGTTTGTCCGGCGAAGACTTGTCGGCAGCCCAATAGCGAGAACGACTTCGGCGAACGTACCAATTGCTCAGTGCATCGACGATGGCATGCAACGATTGGCATGCACCATAACTGTCATATCGATCCATCCGTTCAATCACATCGCGACAGGTTGCTGCCAGATCGCTCAGGATCCATCGATCCAACTCGCTCCGTTGTGCGACGGGTCGATAGGTCGGTGCCTGGGCCAGTTCCTCGGATGTCAGCTGATCAAGCCCCGATCGAATCTCCGAAGGCCCTCGGAATCCATCGATTTCGGCGTAGATCGTAAAGAAGCTGAATACATTCCAAAGGCGGAGCAGAAACTCGGGGATGGAGTCACGGATCGCTCGTTCCGAATAAAGAATCGAGCTCCAAGGGGCTTGGTTGGCGAACAGATACCATCGCAACGCATCAGCGCCATAGCGATCGAAGATTTCTTGTGGGCTGCGATAGTTTCGCAGCTGCTTGCTCATCTTGCCAGTTTTGTGAACGAAATCACTTCCAAGGGTGGCTCGAGCTTCTTCTTCGGTCAGGAATCGTTGCTTGCCATCTTTGCTCTCGTACCATTCGGCGAGCATCAGTCCCAGAACGATGCAATTCTTGAACGGATGGGGATAAGGCATATCGGCCTGCGTGGCCACTTGTCCGGGCTTGTTGCCGAACAGCATGGTGCTGATCGCCAGCTGGCTGTAAAACCAGCCACGCGTTTGATCAATCGCTTCGCTGATAAAATCGGCGGGGAATTGGGCTTTGAACAAATCGCTGCCCCGAAGTGGATATCCCCACTGTGCAAACGGCATGGCACCGCTGTCGTACCAGCAATCGATGACTTCGCTGACTCGTCGCATGCGGGATCCCTTGGCATACGGCGAATCGTAAGTGACGGCGTCGATGTAGGGTTTGTGGACCTTGAGATCATCGGCTAGTTCGGGATCGGCTAGTTTCGCTTGGGTCCAGACATCCAAGCCTTGGACACCGGGTTTGGAGGTCAGTTCATCGTAGCTGGCGACGGCTTCCATTTTGCCTGTCGAATCGCAGACCCAAATCGGGAGGGGTGTTCCCCAATAGCGTTCGCGTGAAAGGGCCCAATCGACATTGGACTCCAGGAAATTGCCGAAGCGACCAGGCCCGATGTGGTCTGGCAACCAACCGATTTGACGATTGTTTTCGAGCATGGCTTCGCGGAAGGCCGTAGTTCGAATGAACCAGCTCTCTCGCGGATATTGGATGAGCGGATCTTCATTGGCTCTCCAGCAGAATGGGTAGTCGTGAACGTATTGCTCTTGATGCCACAATTTGCCTCGTTCACGAAGAGCACGTGTGATGGGGCGGTCCGCTTCTTTGACCCACATGCCTTGGTAGTCTGGAACTTCGTCGGTGAATTTGCCGTCGGGACCGATGGCGCAAATCAAGCCTGGTCCAGTCCCTTCCTCGAATCGTTCACGTTCCGAGATCAGCACTTCGTAGTCGGCTTCGCCAAAGGCAGGGGCCAGGTGGACGATACCGGTACCGGAATCGATCGTGACAAAATCTGCATGCACGACGCGCCACTGACGAACCATCGGTTCGCCCGAACGCAATTTTCCGTTCGGGTTACCGAGCTTGGACTCGTAGAAATCGAACGGAGGGGTATAGCGTTTGCCGACCAGCTCGCGCCCCGACACAGTCCGTTCGACAGTTAAGGGGCGTTTGATTTTTTCCGACAAGGCTTCAACCAACGAGGCCGCGATGATGATCACGTCGCCGGCTTCGGAATCGCGGCAATAGGCGTAATCGATATCCGAGTGAACGGCCGCAAACTGATTGGAGGGCAGCGTCCAAGGAGTCGTTGTCCAGATGATCAGGCTTGTTGCGGGATCATCCAGCAAAGGAAAGCGGACATACACGCTCGGGTCTGCCACTTCGCGGTAGCCTTGTCCGACCTCGCCGCTGCTGAGAGCCGTGCCACCTTGAGCCCACCACCAGACAATCTTGTGGCCTCGATACAGCAGCCCACGATCGAACAGGTTCTTGAGGGACCACCAAACACTTTCCACGTAACTTTGGTGATACGTCACGTAGGCTTGCGAAAGATCGATCCAGAATCCGAGTCGCTCAGTGACTCGTTCCCATTCTTGCATGTACCGCCAAACGCTGTGTTGGCATTTCGCGATAAACTTCTCGACGCCGTAGGCTTCGATTTCTTCCTTGCTGTGGATCCCGAGTTCTTTACAGACTTCGACTTCGACGGGCAAACCGTGCGTGTCCCAACCCGCTTTGCGGTTGCACCAGAATCCGCGCATGGTGCGATAGCGAGGGAACAGATCTTTGATGGCGCGGGTCAGGCAGTGACCGGGATGTGGCAAGCCATTGGCAGTCGGTGGCCCTTCGTAAAAAACAAACGGCTGACCACCGGATCGCTGTTGAAGCGAACGGTCGTAGATTTGTCGATCTTTCCAGAACTGAAGGATGGATTCTTCTTGGTCCGGGAATCGGACGTCGGTCTTGACGGCGCGAAACATCGTAGCGTTGATGGACCTATCCTGGAGAGCTATTCCTCGTCAGCGAATTCGACGGGAGGCTCTCCCCCTTCGATATCTTCGTCGACGTCATCGATGTCCTCGGCGTCCGGATGCCCTTCGAGCATACCGTCATCGGCGGGTTCGATTTCGTATTCGTCTTCCAATTCTTCTTCGAAATCGTCATCGAAGTCGTCATCGAAATCATCTTCATCAAAGTCCTCGAAAGGATCCGGATCGTCGTCATCGACGTCCTCGTCTTCTTCGGTGACTTCTTCTTCCGCATCATCGTCGTCGCCCCAAGAGTTTCGGATGGGACGAGACATGGGCAGATGCACCGTCAGGGCGGCTTCGAACCAGTCTTCCTCACACGCAGCCCCGCAGACCGTGGCAGAGACTGTCGCCGCAGTAGCGACAAGTTCCTCGGGCGATTCGGTTTCTGGTGCCAGTTCCATCATGGGAGCTACTACCCTGTCCGGGGGAGGTGAAATCAGCGGAAATACAAGCTTATTAGCGTCGTCTCTGTTCCCGAAACTGTCAACCACCGATCGGCCTGTAGCCGCGCCTAGAAAATTCTCCCTTTTCGCCAAGATTTTTTCAGGGAGCTCGAATGGCTCTATGTCGGTTGTCGGTAAGTTTCAAACGTTTTGGGGGTTGAACCAATGATCAAAAAGATTTTGTTGGGGTCAGCATTGGCCGTTGGCTGCGGAGGACTCGTGTTGGGCACCTCCACGCTGAGCTATGTTCGGACCGGGTATTCGAGTTTGCGGGAGTCGATCAAGGAGCAGATTCCTATCGAAGTTGAAATCAAGCGAGCTCGCGACATGATTACCGGACTCAAGCCGGAAATCGCAGAGAATCTCAAACTGATTGCTCGCGAAGAAGTCGAGGTTGCGAAACTGCAACGTGAAGTCAACAGCAAGCAAGCTTCGTTGGCCAAGTCCAAGGATGCCATTCTGAAGCTCAAGGACGATGTCCAGAGCGGCGTCAAGTACGTTGTGTATCGTGGCAAAAAGTACGACATCGAACAAGTTCGACAAGACCTTGGCGATCGATTCAAGCATCATCAAACCTTGGAAGCGACGGCAGACAAGCTCACCAAGATCCTGGAAGCTCGCGAGAAGAACCTGATGGCAGCGCGTCGCAAGCTGGATGAAATGCTGGCCGCAAAGCGGGAGCTGGAAGTTCAGGTTGAGAATCTGCAGGCTCGTTTGACGATGGTCGAAGTCGCGCAAGCAGGCAGCCAATTCGCGGTGGATGACAGCGCCTTGGGGAACGTCAAGCAAGTTCTGGACGAGATCTCGACCCGGATCGATGTGGCTGAGAAGCTGGTACAGTGCTACGACGACTGCGGCTCGGTCCCAGTCGGCGATGAACCATCGCAAGAAGACCTGGTCGAGCAAATCTCCCAGTACTTCTCCCCTGATGACGTGGAGATTCCCGTGGATCAACTGGCGGACAGCTCCAGGTAATCCGTCTCCAGTCCAGATCTTCATGAACACGGCGGCAGCTTAACCCAACGGTGGCTGCCGCTCTCTTTGTATCGTCCCGCAACATGCAGTTACCCTCCCATCGGGAAAGGAGGACAGTATGATGAGCCATGTTGCTTCACCCGTTTCCGAATCTCGCGTCGAGAAGTCTATGCCCAAACCAAGGGTCCTTTGGATTGATGGCGTCGGAGGTTTCGCGATGTGCGATGGTAACGAGGTCAGTCTTGGCCAATCGTTTCCAGGAAACGCGGTTGACCTCGCCATTCGAGGCGACCTCAGTCGCCGGGCTCTCATTTTCCGTCGGCATGGCGAAGATCATCTGATTCAGCCGCTTCAGACCGTACGATTGAACGGCAAGGTCCTCGAACGCGCGGCAATCCTATCCGATGGTGCCGTGATGACGATTGGCGACCGAATCGAATTGAAATATGTCAGGCCGACTCGGCTGAGCGGTACTGCGCGCCTGGAACTCCTCGGTCATCATCGCTGGCAGCCCTATTTGACTGCCCCGCTGCTCTTGGGAGAGTCGTGCATCCTGGGTCCAGAACCCAACTCGCACATTGTTTGTCCAGACTGGACACAACGGCTTGTCCTATTTCGGCATCAAGGGGAATGGATGTGCCGGACCAGCGGAACCGATCCGATTACCGTTGGTGGAAGCGAAGTCAGCGCCCCTTTTCCTCTCGTACCCGGCCAGAGAATCCGCAGCGACGAATTCTCGATGACTTTGGAATGATCATGAGTGGCAAGTTTTTCATCCAAGTTGTGGGGCTTCACTGCGAAAAGACTGTTAGGACACGATTTTTTACTTTGGGATTGAGTGCGGTGGAACTCGACATAAATCGACGATCTACCACAATAACGAGAACAGGAATGGAGAGCGGGTCATGTTTGCGATGCTCCAACGCCATGCAAAAGAACCTTCGAATACCACGGGTGACTCGATGAAATTCCAATACGGCAGCGGTGACCAGCCCCTCGATGGCTACACCATCAAGCGAGGGATCGGCGTGGGAGGTTTCGGCGAAGTCTACTTTGCCGAAAGCGACTCGGGCAAAGA
>JALOQW010000365.1 GCA_025459275.1 Pirellula sp. | reverse complement strand
CGATTTCGGTTGCGGCCCCCAATCCAATGGTTTGTTCCAGGGGATTCGCGCCGAAGCTGCTTCCCGACGAGATGTGCCGATAGATGGTCTGTGGTGTGGAGCCCATCGTCTCGATCTTGATTCGTGCACCGATGGCCGGCCGATTGGTTTTTTGACCTTCGAGACGCAGGGTAACCCAAGAGCCCTCGTTGCCCGGATTCTGGAAGAGAATGTTGTGATACTTGTCACCATTTACGGCTCCTCCCATTTCGATGAAAACATCGACCGTTCCATTGCGATCCCAATCACCACAGGCGATCCCATGCCCTTTCTGCAGATTTCCTGTCCCGGATGATGCGGAGATATCAGCGAACGATTTTCCTTGGAGACTTCGAAACATTCGATTCGGAACCAGGGTTGCGAGCGCTGGATCGCCCGTTCCGAGATAGAAATCCAACCATCCATCATTATCGAAGTCGGCATAATTGGAACTCATCGCAATGTAGACGCCATCGAGGCCTACCTCGGTTGCGACATCCTGAAAACGCCGACCTTGCTCATTGCGGAACAGGCAGCTTTTGGCTTCTCCATGTGGTGAGCCTTGAAGTCCCAAGGCGCATGCATCCACCGATCGGACATAGCTGGAAGCATAGAGGTCTTGCCAACCATCGTTATCATAATCCCAGGTCCAGCACGAGAACGCCAACACGGGACCACTCAATCCCATCGCGGCGGTTACATTTTTGAATCGTCCGTCCCGCTGGTTTTTGAATAGCTGCCCCCCTTCACCGGATGAGTAGTTCAGAAAGATATCGATCCAGCCATCGTTGTCGAAGTCGATCCAATTCGCCCCTTTGCAGCATGCACCAGGGTTGCCGACCAATCCTGCGGGGAACGCACGTTCTTCGAACGTTCCATCTTGCTTGTTTCGATACAAACGATTCGCCTGTTGCTCGCAACAGACAAAGCAGTCGAGCCAGCCATCGTTGTCGTAGTCCCCCCAACAGGCCGAGATGGAATTGAGCGGGGCCCCCATTCCCGCTTCCAACGTTACATCGCTGAATGTCTCGTCGCCGTTATTGCGAAGCAAGGTAGGTCGCATCGCGTGTGTCCCAGGCAACCAGGCGCCGCGGACAATGAAAATGTCTTTCCAACCGTCATTGTTGTAGTCGGTTTGGACACAATTCAGTCCGCCCAACTGATTAGCAACACCGGAATCGCGGGTACGGTCCAAGAATTTGCCCTGACCATCATTCAAGTAGAATCCCATGATCTGGGTTGGGTCAAAGGATGTGACGACGATATCGAGCCAACCATCGTTGTTGAAATCCTCCATGATGGCGCCGCCGGCCTGATTTAGCCGATTCAATCCAACATCAGGACCGATATCTCGGAAACGCCCGATACTGTGTTCTTCTGACTCATACGAAGCAATATCGACAAAATACTTCTTCGGAACCATGAGCGGATACTCCCCCAAAGTCATGTAGGCAACGTTCAACAGCCATCGCACTTCTCCGTCCTCGGGGAAGCGATTCAGATACTCGGTGAAGTGATTGATCGCCAGACGAGACCCCTCTGGGTTTGTGTGCACGGCCGCGGGAACGATTGGGAGGATGCACGAACTCTCTCCGCGACATGCGATGCAGTTTTCATTTTCTCCCCGACGCATCGCCGTAACACCTTGGAAATAGATGATCGTGTACAAAAAATCTTTGGCAATGGTCGGGTTGGTTTCCATCCATTCGCGTGCGAGGCGGAGATCTTCATAGGCTGCGATTGGATCCCCTTCGTAGTTGAGAAACGAAGCGCGAGAGAAACGGACCGAAGCGATTTGATCTGGCGGCAGATCAGGGTTTGCCAGTAAGCGGCCTAGATCCTCAATGGTTTGTTGGATCGATGTTCTAAAGTGGTTGCCGATTTGCTCCAGCGAGTATTCCGCCGGCCAGGGTTTGACCACCCCAAGAACCCAGCCATACCCCGAGGAGTCCAGCATCTTTCTTGGTTGATATGCATCCTTGGAATCGCTCGACTTAGCCTCCGCCGGATTGCGATCCGCACTGAACGGTGTCTTCTGCTGAACCGCTCTCTTCGTCTGATCGGTCGGTGGTACGGATTGGTACAGCCAATAGACAACCGCTCCAACCAATCCGAAAGCAATGGCCACTGCCATCATGAAATAGGATGTCCTCGTATTGGCCATGAGAGCTCCACTAAAGTCGGAGGAAGATCTTGTGTCGATACAGCGCAAAAAGCAAAAGCCACTTGAGGGAGAATGCACCTCCCGCCAGCAAGACAGGTCCCCAGTCGCCGATGAGTTGTGCAGTTCCCTTCAGGAAATATTCCGCGATCGTTTCGAACGGGACAATGTCTTGCAGCATGTAGACCGTGATGGCATTGCTACCGATGATAATCCAGAACCAAGCCCACCATCGCCACTTAAGAACGTCAATCAACAGATAGAAGACTGAAAGAAGAATGAGACTCCATCCTCCAGCGACCAAGACAAACGAGCTGGTCCAGAGATTCTTGATGATTGGGAAGACCTGCCCCCAGGCAATGCCGACCCCGAGCAGTATTGCACCGGAAGCGGCCAGCCCCAGAACCTGAAGCCAGGGATTCCTTGGGCTCTTCAACCAAACGCCTGCAAAGATGCCTAGGATAGCAGTCGCTACCGCAGGTATGGTCGAAAGAATCCCTTCGTTGTCTCCGAAACCGTAGTACTCTTTGTAGATCTTTCCCGGGAGCAAGGTTCGATCCAGATAGCCTGCCAGGTTCCCTTCCGGACTCAGATCGCCTGCCGATCCTCCAGGAACCGGTACCCATGCCAGGATTCCCCAGTAGCCCAAGAGAATAGCAAGCAGCACGATTGCCAAAACACGAGGCGATAGCTTCAAGAACAGAACCGAAGCGATTCCATAGCAGATTCCAATCCGTTGCAGGACCCCCATCCATCGCATCTCACTCCATTGGAAATCTTGGATGCGGTTATAGACTAGCCCCATGGCGATCAAGAGCAGGGTGCGACGTGCGATACGTCCCCAAACGGCGGACGGATTCGAGCGGTATTTCTCAAGAGAAAATGGAATCGCGCAGCCCACAATAAACAGGAACAATGGAAAGATCAGATCGTAAAAAACGAAGCCTTCCCATGGGACATGTTCGAGATGATGGCTCAAGGTCTTCGCTAACGGAGCAGCGCTCAGTCCGAGGGCCGCCACGAAGAACGTGTCGGCACCGATGATCCAAAACATGTCGAAGCCACGAAGGGCATCGATGGCGAGAACACGCTGAGATGAGGTTGGTAGGGGAGAGGAACCTGATTGGGATTGATCTGGCGAGGTTACCGGCACCGTTTCCGTGTTCGGCTGCATGGAGTTCTGGCTCACTTACAATCGACAGTTGTTGATGGAGAACTCGAGGATCGCCAGCGCGCCGAGTTGTTCCAGTTTTTCCATGATAGGGATAACTTCGCTGCTTTTCACCATGGCGCGTACGGCACACCACTCGGGATCTTCGAGGCTGGTCACCGTCGGCGAGGTGAATCCGGGCGTCACCGCTTCCGCTGCAGCCAGCTTTTCGCGCGGAAGGTTGTACTCGAGGAGGGAATAATCTCGAGCAATGACGACACCCTCCAGTCGACGAACGATTCGGTCTGCAGTCCCGATATCCCGGCAATTGGGACTTTGGATTAGTACCGTTTCGTACTGGCCAATGAGCTCAAGAATCCGAAGCTGATTGGCCGCGAGTGTGCTGCCGGTTTCCACCAAATCGACAATCGCATCGGCGACCCCGAGCGAAATCATGATTTCGACCGATCCGTTGAGATTCACCAGATGCACCGGCGCATTGTGTTGTTTAAGAAACCGCTCGGTGGTTCTTGGGAAGCTTGTGGCCACCCGTTTTCCCCCTAAGTCGCTGGGCTTCTGGTACGGGGACGAGGTCGGGACGCAAATCGCCAATTTGCAGCGACCGACCCCTAGCTTCATCCGAATATCGACCTGTGCCCCCGCTTCTTCGACCAGATCGCTACCGGAGATTCCAAGATCGATAGCCCCCTCAGCGCACAGCGTTGGGATGTCATCGGTGCGTAGGAACGTGATGTCTGCCGGAATGCCACTGACCCGCGCGAAGAGGGCTCGTTCCTGGCGACGAAAGGTGAGGCCGGCTTGCAGAAGCAGATCCGTGGCCAGTTCGCTGAGTCTGCCTTTGCTGGGAACGCCAATTCTCAAGAGGTTATCGCTCAAGCTCATTCGGTGATTCCTTTCGGATGGGGTTGGGTGCGACTGGCTTTTTCTTGAAGCCCCGAGACACCTTCGCGGCGTTCCAGTTCCTTGCGGAGATCTTCGGTTCCGACCCCGCGGACGGCAAGGAGCACCCACAAGTGGAACAGAACATCGCATGCCTCGCGAATCGTGTGGTCTCGACCCGCTTCTCCAGGCTCGCCCGCGGCCTCGATCACCTCATTGGCCTCCTCCAAGATTTTTTGCGCGATCTTTGGAATCCCGCCTCGGATCAGTTGGGTTGTGTAGGAGCCTTCGGGTAATCGAATAGCACGGTCATGCAACTGAACCATTAAGCGATCAAGGACGTCTTCGTGTGGCATCGTTCTGTTTCCGGAGTCATTTTTCGTGGAGAATCCTAGGGTTTCGAACGCATTTTGTCGATTCCAAGTCATTGCCACGCCGGTAAACTGGGGCAGAAGATCATTTTTTGGGGACTGGATGGGACATGGTGATTCAAGAGGCAACCGCTAGCGACTGGGTTCGGAAACCGCTGGATCACGCCCTTTTTTTGACGGGCCCTACGGCTTCCGGCAAGAGCCACGTCGCACTTGAACTGGCAGATCGTCTGAACGCGGAGATCATTTCCGTCGATTCGATGGCCGTGTATCGGGATATGGACATTGGAACGGCCAAGCCGAGTCCTGATGCCCGCCAACGAATTCCGCATCATTTGATCGACCTGGTACCCCCTACAGAAGACTACAGCGTCTCACAATTCGTCCAGGACGCCCATCGGCAAGCCGAAGCGATCCGATCTCGAGGCCG
>JALOQW010000364.1 GCA_025459275.1 Pirellula sp. | reverse complement strand
TGAGCACCGAGTAGTGGATCTTGCCAGAGATCCCTGAGCACCGAGTAGTGGATCTTGCCAAAGATCCCTAAGCACCGAGTAGTCTGGCAACTTCCACTACCTTCGTTGCACAGTATTGCGATTAAACAGTGGTCCATTCTTTTCCGGTGAAATACCCATCCTACGAATGTGTTTCGGATCCCAGTCCTAAGAAATGTCATCGAATACTCCACGATTGTCCTTTTGTGGGGTACTGGGCTATTGGCAGTCCAGTGGTTTCGAGACTACCCGCTAACCCTACAAATCACGATTCTTTGGATCTGCTTTGCCAAAGCCGTTTTCTTTGGCAGAGAAAACCTGAATCAACTCTACGAGGCAGCCAGGAGCAACCTGTCCCATCATCATTTCCTGTTGCTCATGGCGATCAACATGTCGCAGATGATTCTGTCGTTTGCGTTTGATTTTCATTTGCTCCACCTGATCGATCAGAACAGCTTTACCGGAATCGTCGAAACGGCTTCGTTTTGGGAGGCTCTCTTCGACTTTTTCTACTTGAGCACCCTCAATTTTTCGTTCTTCGGGTACAGTGAGATTTTGCCGCAAACGGTGATTGCCAAGTGCGCGAATCTAACGGAAATTGTCTTGGCTTTCATAACCGTGATCTTCCTCCTCTCGGATTTCGTGAGTCTAAAGGACTCGTTACGTTCCAGACATCCTTCTCAAAAGTGATTGTCAGCACGGAACCGATGCTCTTAGAATCAGATCCAACGAGACTCGTTCTCTACTCCTCTGTCGTCTCACTTGCATACACCTTTGCACAACTCGTTAGGAACCCTCTCCCATGAACCGATGCATGTCGTTGTTCGCGGTTGCGTGCGCGATGTTGGTCACTCAGGGCCTTTCAGCCCAGAGCCCTGACCTGCCCGATTTGGATCCCAAACCCATCACGGAGGCAGTCCGAGCCTATGAAACTGCTTTCAATGCGGGGAACGCCAAGAGTATCGCCGAGATGTGGACCGAACAGGCGGTGTACACCAATCGGTTGACAGGCGAAGTTGTCCAGGGCCGAAAAGCAATCTTGGAACAGTTCCAATCTATACTCGGTGCAGAGCCTCGACCTAAGATGGCCCTGGCCTCGGATTCCATTCGATTCCTCTCTCCTTCGATCGCCGTCGAACATGGCACAGCAGCGATAACGAATGGCAGCAGCGAGCAGAACGAAATCTATCACTACACAGCGATTTATCTCAATCAAGGGGGCCGATGGCTGCTGGATCGTGTTACCGATGAAGAAGGCGAAGCAATTTCGTACCACTCGAAATTGAAGGAACTCGAATGGCTTGTCGGATCGTGGGAGGCCAGCACGGACGAGGCAACGGTTTCCTTGACGTGCCAATGGACGACCAACAAGAGCTATCTGACACGTTCCTTTTCGATCGTAGCAAATGGCGAATCGATGGTCGGTACCCAAATCATCGGATGGGATCCCGTTGCCAAGTCAATTCGCAGCTGGACCTTCGACCAACAAGGAGCCTATGCCGACGGCGTTTGGACCCAAGGCAAGGACCAATGGGTCATTGCCAACAAAGGATACCAGTCCGATGGAACCAAAGTCGGCATGGTGAATGTGCTAAAGCAGATCGATGCAAACTCATTCACTTGGAAGACCCTGGACCGCATGGCGGGAGGGGAGATCCTCCCTGCAATCCCCGAAATCTTGCTGACCCGAGTTGAAGAGTAACACTTTGGTTGGTGCTCTCTCTCCCCTGTCATTCAAACCTTAGGTTAAACAAAGAAGTCGGCTATGAAACGAAACTTAATTCTTGCGATGGTGGTTGGACTTGCGATCCCCGTATTGTCTCTCGACGTCTGGGCCCGCGGTGGTGGTCGTGGCGGTGGTGGTCGTGGCGGTGGAGGCATGGGTGGCGCGCGTATGGGGGGAGGCGGATTTTCGCCTTCGATGTCTCGCCCTTCCATGCCCAGCCCTTCGATGTCTCGCCCTTCCATGCCCGCATCCAGACCGAACGTTGGAGGAGGGATACCCGGAGGCAGTCGCCCCGCTCCCAGACCGTCCGTAGGAGGCGGTGGTGGTGCCGGGGGAGTTCGACCGGCACCGCGCCCTGATGCTGGAGGCTTTCGACCCGGAGCCGCTGGTGGAAATGGACTTGGGGGTGGACGACCATCGCCTGGCCAATTGAATGACTTTCTCAATGTGCCTCGCCCTGGAGCCGGTGGAGCAACAGGCGGCATGGGAAATGTGCCTCGTGGAGGGGGCGCTGCGTCCGATTTCCTAAGAGGAGAATCGGCTTCTCAACGTGGCCCCATCAACAGACCGACTCCTGGGAACGTGTTTGGCGACGGCGCACGCGAAGGACTCGCGAATCGGCCAGGGCTTGAGAATCGGCCAGGACTCGAGAATCGACCAGCTTTTCAGAATCGACCCACAACCCTTCCAGGTCGCATTGAGAATCGGGACCAATGGATGAACAACCGAAATGAACGATGGGATCAAGTTCGTGATCAGGTTCGGGACAACTACCCTCGGTTGGACTTTTGGGCGGATCATCCCAATTGGGCGCGATGGCGCATCAATACTCCGTACCGTTGGGCGGCTTGGGGTGCGGTCACCGGATGGCTCGGATACGGCGCGATGGTTGCTACTCCGTACAGTTATGGAGACACGGTCTATTATCAAGACGACGCTGTGTACGACGCCCAAGGCGAACAAGTGGCCACGGCCGACGAGTACGCTCAGCAAGCGGAGCAGATCGCAACCAGTGCACCCGACACCCCCGCCGAGCAATCGGATTGGATGCCACTAGGGGTCTTTGCGCTGACCCAAGATGGCGAAGCAAGCGGCACGCCTCCCAGTATGTTCATGCAATTGGCGGTGAGCAAAGAAGGGGTACTTAATGGTCTGCTCAACAACAAGCTGACCGATGAGACTCAAGAACTGGAGGGTGCCATCGACAAAGATAGCCAACGCGCTGCTTGGACCGTCAAGGGACAATCCAGACCGATCCTTGAGACCGGCCTCAGCAACCTCACATCGGATACCGGGCCCGCGTTGATTCATTTCGACGATGGGACTACGCAACAAGTGCTCCTTGTTCGACTCCCTGATCCAGATGCTCCCACGCCAGGCAAGTAATCCGCGAAACAGTCCACTGCGAATCCGGAAGCCGCTTCGATCAACGCAGCCATCGTCTGTTACCCGTGGCTGCGCGTGATGCCCGGTGGCTGCGCGTGATGCCCGAGGGCTGCGCGTTAAGCCCCGTCCCGTGGTTCAGCCTTGGGTTTTTTATTTGCAAAACGCCATCCGTCAGGCTCTAAACGCAATACCGTTCAACGAAGGTAGTGGAAGTTGCCAAACTTCCTGTTGCTCCAGGATTTTTGGCAAAATCCACTACACGGTGCTCATGGATCTTTGGCAAGATCCACTACACGGCGCCCAAGGATCTTTGGCAAGATCCAATACATGTGGTCAGTTCGTTGAGGGGTATTGGATCTAAACGACTGATATCGCATAAGCTAGCAATCCCTGTTTTGCATTAAGAATCTCCTGAAAGATCGACAACGGACGAAACGAAACATTGAATGGGAGGAACTCTATTGCTTCCCAATCGACGACTCCGCTAGATTTCAGCATGAGTAATCGGCATGGATTAGGTCGAGTTTTGACGTTGGTCGTGCTGTGCGGGCTTGGATGTCAGCACATAGGTCCGCGTACGATCAAAGATGACCGCATCCCTTACAATGAGGCGATCGCTCAGTCCTGGAAGCAGCAAACGCTCCTGAATCTTGTTCGGCTTCGCTACGGCGATCTCCCTGAGTTTGTCGATGTCTCTTCGATCGTCAATGGCTACGAACGTGCCAATGTCACCTCAGGTAGCCTCGGAACCGACATTCTACCGCATCGCAGTACGGATTCAGTGATTGCTCTGGGACTTGGAGGGAGTCATTCATTGATCGATCGCCCAACGATTTCTTATGCCCCGCAGGGTAATTCTGAGTTTGTTCGTAATTTGACTAGTCCCTTAACGCCTCTCGCCATACTCAACTTGATCGAAAGCGGCGCGCCAGCAGACGTTGTCTTTGAGTTTACGGTCGAATCGATCAATGGAATACGAAATAGGGGTTTTACGGGTGAGTATCAAGAAGGTGATCCCGAGTTTCAAACAATCATCCGAACGTTGAGGCGAGCGCAGGATTCCGGTCTGACCAGCTTTCGCGTGAAATCGAGCCCAAGTGATCCGGAGCAGAAGACTCTGTTGGTCATCAAAGAAGCGGATATCCCCGAGGAGCTTCAAAGGGAAACTAAGGAACTGAGGCAGTTGCTGAAACTAGACCAAGACTCGCGTGAGTTCGAGATCGTCTTCGGTCTGCTCCCGCAAAACCGACACGAGATCGCACTTCGCACTCGCAATGTCATTCGCATTATGAACTATCTATCCTTGTACGTTCAGGTTCCGATCTGTCACCTTGCGGAAGGACGGGCTCTCGACTGGGGAGAGGTGATGGCTACTGAGGAGCCACCCTTCACTGTGTACAGTGGCTGTGAGCCGCCGGAAGATTGCTTCACGTCCGTGGAATATGCGGGGCATTGGTTCTGGATTGACCATCGCGATTTTTCGTCGAAGCGCGCGATGTCGTACTTGAAGGTTCTTCTCGCCCTCGTGGATACCCAGAAAAAAGACGCTGCACCTGCGCTGATGATACGAGCCAACTAACAAGAACCCCGCAAACGAGTTCTGGCTATCTTCATGGGAGCTTGTGGTTGGCGAAAAGCTTTGGGTCTAGTTTCTGAAGCATCGCGAGAATGGTTGGGATCTTGTCTTGCGTGGTTGCTTCGCCGACTACGGCCATCTCATCCGCACGTGTGAATTCCGAAAGATCAAAGGCAGTGACGTCTGGAGCAATCACTACATTGGATTAAGTTCTGACGCATGAGAACTTGGATACTCGCAAGGAAGTGATGCTTGGATACCTTGCCGGTGGATCGAATCCCCATAAAGTCCTTCTCGAGCGTTGCCGTTACCGTTGAAGCAATCACGAAGTTGCAGCCATTCGCGACGAGAACAACCGCCGGAACGTTGTTGAGCAGTCCGCCGTCGACAATCGCCTGGCCCGAATTGACAATCGGAAGTGAAAGTGGTGGAAGATTGATGCTTTCGAGAATGTTTCGAACGGCGTCACCGGTCGATCGGATGAGAGGCTTCCCTTCCACCAAATCGACTGAGATAGTGTGCATAGGAACAACCAATTGATCCATTTGGGCATTGTCGAGATACTTGCGCAGCATGGGGTCAAAGCGATTGCGTCGATATTGGTGAAGCAAATACCAGTATCCACCCCCTGGAAGCGACTTAAAGAACCAAGACAGCTTGAGGTCGTTCTTGAAACATTGGGTCGAAAACTCTGGATCCATACCAGCTGCGTAAATGGTTCCCGTCATTGCCCCAGCACTGGTACCAGCGATCATGTCGACGAAGATCCCATGTTGCTCCAAAGCTTTGAGAACACCCAAGTGAGCCATTCCGCGAGCTGCACCGCCCCCGAGAGCAATCCCAACGCACACGCCGCGAAGATGCCGAACCAGTCGCTCGATGCCCTGGTTGATGAGCTGCCCCGCACCTTCCCTGGAGGTCGAAGTTGCTACCTTGAAGCTAAAGGGGAGCTGCTGCAACTCGGGTAGAAATGGAGAAAACGTTGTTTGTGGATCCAGCACCCATACAAGGCGAATTTTCTTGCCCCATCCTGGATCGATTGCTAAGAGTTTCCGGATGGAACGAACTGCTTGCTCCGCTTCCCTAGGGGTTACGCACCAAAGGATCGTGTCTGCGTAAGAGAGGAGCCGAGCCAGATCGTTAGGATTGTGCTCCGCATCGAGATCAAACAGAACTCGTCCTCGGCCTCGCCACTCCTGGACGTGGGCTTGACGTTCTTCCTCTGGGATGAGTGCTCCATCCCGATACCACAATTGATACGAAACTTCGCGATGGTTCATCCAGCGCGAGTCATCTCCTGCCACCGTGATGGTCTCATCGAGCGACCGCAGACGGAGGACCAGTTGCTCCGTTACCCACCGTGTCGTTTGCGACTGATGCAACACACCGACGACAGTTGGATGCGGGCAGACTCGATCCGCCAGTACCATACTCCTTACATTTCCAGCAGCCAGCCGAAACATCACCATTTGCAGATCGTGGAATCGAGCCGTCAACTGCAGCAGTTGAAGGGTAGGCATTTGGTAAATCAGCGCTCGTTCGGTTGCCACCACCTCAAGCGTCATATCTTCGCCGAGAGCCATGGCGAAGATACCAATCGCCATCCCACGGGTGAGAGTTCTTTCGAGAACCATGTTTCCGAATGCGTCTCGAACGGTCGCGGATAAGCGACCTTGAATGATGAACGAAACGTTGTCGACGCTTGAGCCTGGCCGAACCACAATGTCGCCCGTACCCAACTCCATCGGAGTTACGGATTCCGCCAAGGCTCGCCTCGACTCCTCAGACAGCGTCGAAGCCCACGACAACTTCGCGAGCTCAAGCAAAAGGGATTCGTTATCTAACATGATTGTCAACATCCATGGAGCTTCAAATGGTGTATCGCAGCGATGCCATCACTCGATCCTGCCGGATAGTATAGACTAGATTTTCGGTCTGTCGGCACGGAGCCTTGGGACCTTCGATCTCCTCTCGTTGGCTACCAACATCCCATAAGGGCTGTGAACATGTCGAAGAAACATTCAGATGACGCGAAGCCGAAACTAAAGCGCAAAGAATACGACCGCGAGCTGCACAAGCTGCAATCGGAGTTGTGCATCCTGCAGGAGTGGGTGAAACACACCGGCTATCGAGCCATGATTCTCTTCGAAGGACGCGATGCGGCGGGCAAAGGAGGGACCATTCGCGCGCTGACGGAACGAGTGAGCCCCCGCGTCTTTCGTGTGGTCGCCTTGCCAGCCCCTTCGGATCGTGAGAAG
>JALOQW010000363.1 GCA_025459275.1 Pirellula sp. | reverse complement strand
GGCAGTGTTCCGCGGTGTACTGATCGATACGAGAAACGAAAATACTGTATACACTCTTGAAAGATTGCAGCGACGAGCGACGTTGAGCTCCGCGCCAAACGGCATCGCGGGCCGCGAGATACTGCCGTTGCGTGAAGATCAGGGTCACGTTGAGCGTTACTCCGTCGGCGGCGAGTGTTTCCAGCGCATCCAAGCCTGCTGAGGTCGCGGGGACTTTGATCATTCGGTTCCGGTGCCCCTTTGACCATTTTCGCCCGAGTTCGATGTACCGGCGGACCCGTTCGTCGTGTGGAATGTTCTTAGAGGGGTCTTCCAAGAGCGGATCCAACTCAAAACTGACCCAACCTACGTTCCCTTGGGATTGCGACCATAAGGATTCGAACTTGGATTGGGCTTGAGAAACCAGATCATCCGTCAGTTCCCAGCAAATCGATTCGTCGTCCAGCCCTGAGTCGAGAAGCTTGGCAATGCGATCATCGAATCGACCTGTGCGCACAAGATTCGAAACAATGATGGGATTGCTGGTAGCGCCAACGGCTCCCCATTCGATGTTCTGTTCCACCAGTTCAGGATCGATCGAGTCCAAGTAAAGCTTGGTTCCGGACTGAATTAAGGAGGTGATCGCAGGATTGGACATGTGAAGGGACTCCGATCAAAAAGCGGTCCAGGATTGCAAATGGTTGGATTCGAACGGCAACGCCTCTCATGGTAGACTTTGGCAGTTCGTAGTGCCAGTTGGCAGTCCCAAATCCCTCATTTATCAAAGTTTCATGATTGATCTTCGAAGTGACACCGTAACCCGCCCGACACCTGACATGCTTCAAGCCATGATGCGTGCGCCGGTAGGTGATGATGTCATTGATATTGACCCGACGGTCGTTCAGTTGCAGGAAAAAACCGCGGAACTGCTCGGCAAAGAAGCGGCGATCTTTATGCCCAGCGGTACGATGACCAATCAAATCGCGCTTCGAGTGCATTGTTCGCCTGGGGATGAGTTCTTGTGCGAGACCGAATGCCACATCTACAACTATGAGCAGGGGGCGTTTGCTCAATTAAGTGGCCTGGTTGCTCGGACGATTCCCGGTCATTGCGGTGTTTTTGGTTTGGATCAATTGGATGGCATGGTTCGGCCAGACAACGAACATATGGTTCGAACGCGACTGATCTGTCTAGAAAACACCTCCAACCGTGGGGGAGGCTCGATTTTTCCGCAGTCCTTGGTGGAGTCGATCTGCGCATGGGCCAAGCATCATGGCCTCTGTTCCCATTTGGATGGTGCACGTTTGTTCAATGCAGCGGTCGCTACGGGACGGAGCGTCGGGGAATTGGCTGCACCGTTTGATTCGGTCAGCGTTTGCTTCAGCAAGGGACTCGGAGCGCCAGTCGGTTCCTGTCTGGCGGGAACGAAGGAATTCGTAGCAAAAGCGAGGCGAGCTCGGAAGTTGTTCGGGGGAGGAATGCGTCAAGCCGGTTACCTGGCCGCTGCCGCACTGTATGCGTTGGAGCACCATGTGGATCGACTCGCGGTGGACCATGCGCACGCCAATCGTTTGGCTGAAACCGTTCAAGAGCTTGAGGGGCTGCACCTTCTCGGAGGCTCCGTGGAGACGAACATCGTCATCTTCAAGATCGAACCAAAACTCGGAACGGCGGCCGATTTTGCACGACGCCTTCTCGAAGAGGGAGTCCAGGTCATGGCCTTTGGTCCCCAGAGCATCCGAATGGTGACCCACCTGGACTTGAGCGCGTCGGATATCGAAACGGCCTGCTCAGCCATGCGACGCCTACTCGGTCGCTAGCATTTCCCCCTTGAAAAAAATCGGGGCAGACTCGAGGAATCGTGTCAAGATTTACCGTTTATGCGGCCGAAACCATTCCTAGCGATTCTCTGGAACGTCTTTGTTGAGGGGCGCCGACACGTTCGGCTACCTTGACGAGGGATCCGGGCTACCCTAGACTTCGATGCAATAAAGTGAATTGCACAAACGACTTAGGTCGTTGCAGAAGTTTCGAGGAGCTCGGTCGTGACAAAGAAAGAGATCGTGAAAACGATTTCCGACGAGACGGGACTCAACCAGCAGCAGATCAAGCAGATCGTCCAAAAGACATTTGATTCGATCATCGCCACGCTGATTGAGGAAGGCCGGATCGAGTTGCGGAATTTTGGCGTGTTTCAGGTTCGCCCAAGGGCGGCCAGAAAAGCCCGCAATCCGAGAACTGGCAAACAGGTCGAAGTGCCCGAGAAATTCGTGGTCAGCTTCAAGCCTGGAAAAATCATGGAAGAGCGAGTGAACTCCATCGAGGGAACGCCGCTTGCCCAGAAAATCCGAGACGCGGTGGCATCTGGACAACTGGATGTGACTGGCGAAGACTCGGATCCCGTCGATGAAGGAGACGAAAACGAAGGCTAACCTAGTTCACGGAGAGAGAACCGATGCGTCGCCGAGTCACGATGACTTTCCTGCTTGTCCTGGCCACCATGCCTACCATCGGGTGCGCTCTCCCGATCTATTCTGCGATTCCTGCACGACGCGCAGAGCAGTTGATCTATACTTCGGAAAACCTTCGAGCACTGGTCCAAGAGTGGGAACGCTTTTGGTTCTTGGACGCTCCGGACCATATGACCCCGTATCGAACCCACGGTGGCGTGATCTAAGATTCGCGTAAGCCTTAGGGCCGCGCCGCTGGAGCGAGCATTTTAATAGCGGAAGGGCGCAAGCCCTCCGGTGACGAGCATCCCTTGAATCAACTGATCTAGTGTAGCGGACTTTGTTGAAGATCCTGGGAAGCTGGGAAGTTTAACAACTTCCACTACCCTCGTTGAACGCTATGGCGATCAATCGAGTCGTTGTCAGTACTTGTCGTACGGCTTGCGCTGTAACGTCTGGAAGGTGGGTGCCCCGCCGTTCCATCCGGACAGCAGCCATCCTCATCTGCGGTTTTTGACGTTGCTTCTTTCTTGATTGGCTGGCTTGCCACGGCGACATCGCTCGCTACAGTACCGCACGGAATCCCAAACTTTCGACCACTTCTTGCGCCATGCGAACGGTTTGCCGCAAGATGCGCACGTCTTTACGGGAAGCGTCGATTTCTTGTGACTCATGCGCGGTCCTCCCAAAAAAGGTCTTCCAAAAATCGGTCCACAAACCGGTCATCACTTCTGGCTAGCCCCATCGCTGATGAGTATCCGGGACTGGCAACCGTTGCGTCGTGGATGGAGTCTCAGGGGCAGCCACCGTTTCCTTGGCAGCGGGAAGCATGGCATCTCTATCGATCTGGGCATGATGGGCTGATTCTGTCCGGGACCGGTTCGGGAAAAACGAAGGCTGCATGGCTGGGGCCCGTCAGTCAATGGTTGGATGACCCGATCCAGGAATCCAACTGGACTCGCGTCGGACGATGCGATGCCGCCCCTCCGTTGCTGGCTCTTTGGATTACCCCCTTGCGTGCGCTGGCCGCAGATACGTGCCAGGCACTGCGTGAATGCCTAGACGGGGTGGGGGTACCATGGACTCTCGAGCAGCGAACGGGAGATACCTCATCGTCGATCAAGGCTCGCCAGCGGCATGCTCCTCCGACAGCCATGGTGATTACTCCTGAGAGCCTGACGCTGCTCTTGTCGTATCCAGAATCGGTGAAGGCGTTTGACCATTTGCGCGCAGTCGTTGTGGATGAGTGGCACGAGTTACTCGGTACCAAGCGAGGGATTCAAACCGAGTTAGCGTTGGCACGCTTGCGTGAATTGGCGCCACGCCATCAACGTTGGGGGCTTTCCGCGACCATTGGCAACCCGGACTTCGCTCTCGAGTCGTTATTGGGAGCGTCCCCCTCGAAGCCGAGCACGGTTCTTCGTTCCCCATCGGAGAAGTCCTTCGACTTCCGAATATTGTCTCCAACATCGGTTGAAAGGTTTCCTTGGGCAGGGCATTTAGGACTGGCGATGTTGCCCCAAGTCATTTCGGCCATCGATTCGGCTCGGACCACCTTGGTGTTTGCCAACACTCGCAATCAAACGGAATTGTGGTATCAGGCGTTGCTTCAGGCCCGTCCGGATTGGGCTGGACGGATCGCGGTCCATCATGGTTCGCTGGCTTCGGAGATTCGATCCTGGGTGGAGCAAGCGGTTCGCAATGAGCGGCTTGTGGCGGTGGTGTGCACAAGCAGCCTGGACCTTGGGGTTGACTTTGCACCAGTCGATCAAGTCATCCAAGTCGGATCACCCAAGGGGGTAGCTCGCGTCATGCAACGCGCTGGTCGTTCCGGGCATCGACCTGGGGAGCCGAGTCGTATGGTATTTGTGCCGTCACATGCGTTGGAGCTGGTCGAATGGGAAGCGGCCCAGAGAGCGATCACCACTTCAAAGATTGAGGGACGGCTCGAAATCGAGAAGCCCTTGGATTGTCTTGTTCAACATGCCGTCACACTGGCATTGGCCGCACCCTACACCTTCGAAGAATTCGCGCGGCATGTTCGGTCCGCTTATGCTTACCGCAACATCACCGACGCGGAACTCCGCTGGGTCCTGGAGTTCGTGACGACTGGCGGGACGCTGCACGCCTATCCCGAATATCGACGTGTGGAATGGAAGGATGGGCGATACTCCGTTGGCGAACCTCGGATCGCGAGGAACCACCGACTCTCGATCGGTACCATCACGGCCGATCTTGCCATCCAGGTCAAGAGTATGAACGGTCGCAACATTGGTACCATCGAGGAGTCCTTCGTTTCGCGTTTGAAACCTGGGGATCGCTTTCTGCTGGGGGGAAAGTTGCTAGAGATGGTGATCCTTCGCGATGCGACCGTCTGGGTACGGAAAGGGAAAGGGAAGCCGACGGCAGTTCCGCGTTGGATGGGTGGGCGGTTGCCTCTATCCAGCGAATTAGCCTCAGGCGTCAGGCAGTTGCTGGATGAATTAGCTTCAGGCAGCCCAATGTCTGATGGACTCCGTTCTATTTCCGAATTGATCGAATTGCAACGCAGATGGAGCCATGTGCCAAGATTCGGCGAGGTATTGGTGGAGACCTGCGCGAACCGCGATGGGCATT
>JALOQW010000052.1 GCA_025459275.1 Pirellula sp. | reverse complement strand
CTACGAGGGGGGCACCGGCCAATCCGGGGGTGAGAAAGGGAAGCTGGCATTTCTGGTTTTGGTGGCAGCCATCGCGTACCAATACGATTTGGATCCGGATGGCGAGAACCGAAAGCGGTTCCATTTTGTGATGGTGGACGAAATGTTCTCACGAAGCGATGATGCCCACGCGGAGTATGCGCTGGATCTCTTTCAACGCTTCGGATTGCAATTGCTCATCGTGGCGCCGCTGGATGCCAAAGCACGAGTCACCGAGCCCTACGTCGGAACCTACGTGCACGTTGTTAAGAACAAGGAGACGCACCGAAGTTCTCTCGTTTCCATCACCGCAGAAGAACTGCATGAAGCAGTTGCAACGGAATGATCAGCCCCGAAGAGCTCCACGAAAAAATGGAACGCCTTTATCCCAAGGCGGTTCGCGCCTATCTGGAGGGGGACGCGACCTTCTTTCCGTATCGGATGCGAGTGGATCTGGCACCCCCGAAATCGATTCCGGATGCGATTCGTGAGATCGATGCGCTTCGATCCGGTTCGAAGGAATATGTGGGGCATGGTTACTCGATCCGATGGCAAGAGCGCCGATCGCGCACTCTTGGTCAGAACGCGTTTCCAGACGAGGTCACCGTCGAGACGATGGATGATCTTCTTCGCGCATTGGGAAAGGTGCGATGGTGGCAGCGATTGCTCAAAGCCGTCGATACGCTTCGTCAACGTCATCCGAAGCTTCAGAGTTGGATCATTTCCAATTGGCAGCGACTGGTAGGATGCGAAGATCGCGTAGACGTGCTGTTGGACGTGGTCGATCATCTTCTTCAGCATCCGCGTCCGAACTGTTTCGTACGCGAGCTTCCGATCGCAATGTCGACGAAGTGGGTCGCGGAGCACGAAGCCATGTTGTCCCAATGGTTGGATATTGTATTGCCTCCGTCCAGTATCGACGTCACCGCAGGTTCACGAGATTTCGCGCGGCGCTATGGATTCCGAAGTGTTTCGGAGCACATACGTATCCGTTTTTTGGATCGAACCGTGCAGCTGCAGGCCGGGTTTCCTTGTTCGGAGTTGTCGTTGCCTCTGGAGATCTTGCAGTCGATGCCGATCGATGGAGCCAGGCTGATCTTCGTCGAAAACAAAGTCAATTGGCTGACCCTTCCAGAGATCCCGAAGGGGGTGGCCTTCGGTGGCTTGGGGCGAGGCATCGCCCAGCTGTTCTCAGTTCCCTGGATTGCTCAATCGCCTCTCTTGTATTGGGGAGATATCGACGTCGAAGGCTTGGAGATCTTGGCCATGGTGCGGAGCGAGTGGCCGCATATCGCGAGCATCTTGATGGATGACGCGACCCTCGAGTCGCATCGTGCGTTCGCGACAGCGGGCACGGGGCGGATCTGTCCAATCCCAGTGGAGCTGCACGCATCCGAAGCGGCAGCCATGCGGAAGTGCATGGACCGCAACCTTCGCGTGGAGCAAGAACACATTCCCCAATCGACTCTGCTGGATGCATTGAATCGATTCGATTGGAACGATCGCTAACGAGGAGTCTTGTTTGAGTCTTCGGATGGCTTATGTAGTTCGAGGATTGCGGTCGCGGCCAACTTAGGATCGAACCTTGATTGAAGGGATCGGAGGATCGCAGACTCGGTCCGGATGACTTGCCCTGAGTAGCATTCCTGCCCGTTCCAGATCACTCGAATCGGTTGATCGAGATTCAGCAAGTGGTCATTGAGGTAGAGTACCAGCTCGCTCACGTCGCTTCCTTCGGTGCGAATCTCGATCTGTTGATCGCGAGCTTCCGCGATGACCACTGAGCCAGCCTTGGCAACACCAGGTGGTACACCTAACCAATAGAGGCGATCGTGGGTTACGTCATCTTGAACCCAGACCACTTTTTTGGGCCAAGCGACTCGCGTTTGTTGGTGAAGCCACGGCAAGCATTCGCGATCTAGGCGATCCATCCAGTGTCCTTTGTCTTCGAAGATGCGGACGCGATGCACATAGCCTTCAGGATCCTTGGATTGGAGTGCAGCGAGCGCTTCTTCCCATTCTTTGGCAAGGCGATTTCTGCCGTAGGCGCTGTCCTTGCCTCCCATGTACAGGGCGAAGGGAACGTTTCGGAGTCCATCAGGTTTCGTTTCGTTGGGATGACCCGCCATCATGGCGACGGCGGCCCAGCGGTCGGACATGCGCGGAGCGAGTTGGAAGACGCCATCGCCACCTGCGCTGTAGCCCATCAAGTAGACGCGGTCCGGATCGACACCTTTCACGATTACGAATGCGGCGATCAATCGATCCAGCAAGGGATCCATGTGGGATTCATGCCATAGGTTCCAGTTGTCTGTTGGTGCCCGCGGAGCGACGTAGTAGCCTTCCTCTGGTTCGTAGAGTCGAATCTGGTTCTTCCATTGCTGGTCGTTGACTTGCTTCGGAGCACCTCCGCCGCCGTGCATCGAAATATAGAGTGCATGGCCCAAGGCGGGAGCCGTTCCAAATTGCTTGATCAGTAACGGCATGGTCTTGCCGTCGGCTTGGATGGCGTTGGCTTCTAGCTCTTTTTCGAGGTCAGGCTTGATCGCGAGGCTTTGCGTCTGCCATGCGAAGTCCACTTGCGAGCGAGCCGCATCGAGCGATAGGCCGATTTCCTGACTGTGTGCCATCGTTGGTACGAGTGCCACGAAGGCTGTGAAGCATACAAGAAGAACATCGCAACCGGTGAATCGATTCATTGCCATTCGCTGGTTCATGTTTCTGGGCGAGCGGTGGGTGTTAACCCACTGTTTCTTGTTTCGGACGGGACACTATTGCTCGGGCGGCTTATTGAACTTGGGAACGCAACGGAAACAGGGGACTAACGTCCCCCGCTCGCCAGGAACAGGCCCGGGCGAGCGGTGGGTGTTAACCCGCTGTTTCTTAATCGCTTTCCACGAACGAAAACAGCCCGCGCGTGGGCGCAGGCTGTTTTGAACCGTGGATCCAGCGGGATGCTGGATTGGGATTACTTGAGTTCGACGGTGGCACCGGCTTCTTTGAGTTCGGCCGCGACCTTCTCGGCGTCTTCCTTGGAAACCTGTTCCTTGATCTTGGCAGGAACGCCTTCGACCAACTTCTTGGCATCCATCAGAGACAGGCCGGTCAGGTTCTTGACGACCTTGACCACATCCAGCTTCTTGTCGCCGAAGGATGTCATGATGACATCGAATTCGGTTTGGACAGCAGCTGCGGCTGGGGCACCACCACCGCCATCGGCGGGAGCTGCCATAACAACAGCGCCACCAGCGGCGGCTTCGATGCCGTGGACTTCCTTCAAATAATCACTCAGTTCCTTGGCTTGCTTGAGCGTCAGGCCGACGATCTTCTCGCCTAAGGTCTTGATTTCTTCCGCGTAAGCGGTTGCTGACTCGGACATTGCTAACGATCCTCAACTTGGAAAGAAAACACACAAATGAAACGCACCGGCGAGAATGGAAAACCGGCTAGTTCGACACGTACACGTTAACCCCAACGTCTCCGTTGGGAATGATTTCATGATCCTTCGGCTTCCTCGCGATCCTCGACCATCTTCTTGACTTGTCCCGCGATCTTGCGAGCAGGTCCGACCAGTTGTCCCGAAAGGGTACTTCCCGGCGAGAGAATCTGGCCGACAAGCATCGAGATCTGTTCTTGGCGACTTGGCCACTTGGCGACCTTTTTGACTTGGTCAGCCGACATGGCTTCGCCATCCATGACACCTCCCTTGATCTCTAATTTCGGGAAGGCGCCGGAATCCACCATCTTGGTGACATTGCGAACGAGAGCGACGAAGTCTTCGCAGCCCCAGATCACCGCCAAGCTACCCGCCTGGTTATCGAAGGCTGGTCGCAGCGAAGTGCCATCGGTCGCCATGGCGGCCAAAGTTCGTTTGACGACCATGAGGCGAATGCCTTGCTCCCGAAGCGCTTTTCGGATCGCAAAGTTTTCATCACCGGTCATACCGATCACGTTTGCGACAATTGCATCCTGGACGCCGTTGAGACGCTGGGATATGTCGCGAGAGATAAGTTTCTTGACAATCTTGCTCATTCAGCACCTCGCTTTACATCGATACGCGTACGCTCGGGGACATCGTCGCGCAGATGGCGATCGAACGGATGTAGTTTCCTTTGACCGAATTTGGCTTCAAGGACTGCACGTAGTTGATAAATGCGCTGATGTTTTCCACCAGCTTGCCGGCGTCGAAGCTCATTTTCCCGACAACGGCATGCACATTGGCACCTTTGTCGTTTCGGAACTCGACCTTCCCTGCCTTGTATTCTTTCACGACCCGTGCGACGTCGTTGGTCACGGTTCCGGCGCGAGGGGAAGGCATCAAGCCGCGGGGGCCGAGGACTTTACCCAGAGGTCCGACCATGCCCATCATATCGGGTGTGGCGATACACACGTCGAAGTCGAGCCAGCCATCTTTGATTCGCTTGGAAAGTTCATCGGCACCGACGGCATCGGCTCCCGCTTCTTCGGCGATCTTGGCCAAGTCACCTTTGGCGAAGACCACGACGCGCTGAATTTTTCCAATGCCATTGGGAAGGACCACCGAACCGCGGACGATTTGATCCGCTTGCGCAGGATCGATACCGAGTTTCATGTGGATTTCAACGGTTTGGTCGAACTTGCGACCGGAAAATTGCTTGAGCGTATCGACCGCTTGCTGCAATGGCATCGGGGTCTTGCCTGGCGCCTTGGCCAGCATCGCTTTCATTGCTTTGGTTGGTTTTACCATTCGTAATTCCTCTCGATTACCCTACGACCTCGATACCCATGCTCCGCGCCGTTCCCTCGATCATGCGTCGAGCATGTTCGAGATCGCGAGCGTTGAGGTCGGCCATCTTCTTGGTGCAGATTTCATCGACCTGCGCTCTGGTGACTTTGCCGACTTTGGTCTTGTGCGGTTCTGAAGAGCCACTGGCAATACCGGCGGCCATTTTGAGTAACGCCGAGGCCGGCGGACTCTTGGTGATGAACTCGAAGCTTCGATCGGAATAACAAGTCACGACCACCGGAATCGGGGTTCCGTTGTAATCGCGCGTTCGTTCGTTGAACTGCGATACGAATTGGCCAAGATTGATACCGAACTTACCGAGGGAGGTACCCACTGGAGGTGCGGGTGTGGCTTTGCCCCCCGGCACCTGAAACGCGGCTTTTCCTACGACTTGTTTCGCCATTTCAATTGATCCACAAATTTATGGTTTCAGACTTTATGGTTTCAGACCATACCGCCGACTCGACGCGAGTGGGCGTTACAGCATTTCGATCTGCCAGTGATCCAGCTCGACCGGTGTGCTGCGTCCGAAAATGTTAATGATGACAGTGACTCGTCCATTGGCCTCGTCGATGCGATCGACGTCTCCTTCGAGACTCTGGAAGTTCCCTTCCTTGACTCGAACGCGATCACCCGGCCGAAACGGGATCGAGGTCTTTGGAACATGCTCTTCGTCTACGTCGGGATGGACCAGCTTGATGATCCGCTCCACGTCCGCATCGGACATAGGAGTGGGCTTGCCGTACGTCCCGGTGAAATCGCCGATGCCCGGCGTCTCACGAACGAGGAACCAAGTGTCATCATTAATGACCATTTGGATCATTAGATACCCAGGGTAGAGCTTGCGTTTCACCACGCGTCGCTTCCCAGCCCGGGTAAACTCCACAACGTCTTCGGTCGGGACCAAAATCTCGCCGAAGCAGCTCTTTAAATTGGATAGCTTGATACGCTTCTCCAAAGCTTCACGAATGGTGTCCTCGCGGTTGAATGCAACCTTGAGAATATACCATTGCAAGCCGCTCGGAGCGGTTTCAGCTTCTTGGGGTGTTGTGGAACTATTCACTCGAAAACCTGCGCCAGTACGGACGAATCACCAAACAATCGCTCTCTTCGGAACATACCCGAACGCCAAGCGACCGCTGGTCAATCTCCTGGCGAATTGGCCAAGCTTCCCTGAACCCATCCGCCGAGAACCCCAAAAAAGATTCTCAAGCCATGGAGCGGTCGGAAAGCCGGACCCGCCAAAAAATCAACTTACTTTCAAGAGTTCAAACAGCAATTGCCAGAACGCGTCATAGCAAAAGAGCAGAATCGCCAAGAAAGCCATGGTGAATATAACGACCATGGACGCTCTGTAAAGCTCAGTTTTGCTAGGCCATGAGACCTTGCTCATTTCCGCTTCAACAGCTATCAAAAAATCAGCAAACTTGGGCCAGTTGACGATCCGGTATCCAAACCACATACCGAGGGCGACCAGGGTCAGAGGCAACCAGTAACGGGCCGATCGCCAGAATCCAGCGGCATTCCCGGTCGCTGCCGGGTTGCCCCAAGCACCCATGGCTTCATACAGTTGCCATCCCCCTAACCAACAAGCCAACCAAATGGCCAAACAGGTCAATTGGCGGACAATGCGCCCCTGCTTTGGCTTGTAGAGAGTGCCGGTGAGTAGCTCACTCCCCAAAGAGCGGCGAAGGGACTCGTCGGTAACCGTGGCCATGTCAATCCAGGCTGTTCGAGAAGAGCTTGATGGAAACGATCGTCAAAGCTTCGCGATGCCGCGCATCGCAAGCAGGGGCGGCAGGAATCGAACCCGCAACCCCCGGTTTTGGAAACCGGTGCTCTGCCAATTGAGCTACACCCCTTCAATGACAACACCGCAGAGCCGTAGCCCTGCGATGCGTCTGTTTTTCCTATCGAGGCATCCTTAGTGGAACGCCTGATCCTATTTGCCGCGAACGATTATTCGACGATCTTGGTAACGACGCCGGAACCAACCGTCTTGCCACCTTCGCGAATCGCGAAGCGGACCCCGTCGTCAATCGCGACTGGCTTTTGCAGCTCGACCGTGACTCGCACGTTGTCGCCAGGCATACACATTTCGGCGCCGATCAAGTTTGCGGTACCGGTAACGTCGGTCGTTCGGAAGTAGAACTGAGGACGATAGCCCGAGAAGAACGGGGTGTGGCGACCCCCTTCGTCCTTGCTCAAGCAGTACACTTCAGCTTCGAACTTCGTGTGTGGAGTGATGCTGCCGGGCTTGGCCAATACCTGGCCTCGCTCGATTTCTTCTCGCTTCACACCTCGGAGCAAGCATCCGACGTTATCGCCCGCGCGGCCTTCCTTCATTTCCTTGCGGAATTGCTCAACGCCGGTGACGGTCGTCTTCTTCTTTTCTTCCATCAGTCCGATGATTTCGACTTCTTCGCCAACCTTGACAACGCCTCGCTCGATTCGGCCGGTGGCAACCGTTCCACGACCTTCGATGCTGAACACGTCTTCGATCGCCATCAAGAACGGCTTGTCTTCATCGCGAGTCGGTTGTGGAATGAAAGCGTCGACAGCAGCCAACAGATCCGTAATGCACTGTGAGGCTTTGGGATCTGCAGGGTTGTCGTAAGCGGCCTTGGCATTGCCACGAACGATCGGGGTCTCTTCTCCAGGGAAACCGTACTTCGAGAGAAGTTCACGAATTTCCAGTTCGACCAACTCCAACAGTTCTTCATCGTCAACCAAGTCGCACTTGTTGAGGAAGACCACGATGGCAGGGACGTCTACCTGACGAGCCAACAGCACGTGCTCTTTCGTCTGAGGCATTGGCCCGTCCGCAGCGCTCACGACCAGAATCGCGCCGTCCATCTGGGCAGCACCGGTGATCATGTTCTTGATGAAGTCGGCGTGACCCGGGCAATCGATGTGCGCGTAGTGCCGATTCTCGGTTTCGTATTCCACGTGCGACGCTGCGATCGTCACCGTCTTGGTAGCATCGCGGACCGTACCACCTTTGGCGATATCCGCATAAGTCTTGGGTGTCGCCAATCCCTTGGCGGCCTGAACCGCCAGCAGAGCGCCGGTTGTGGTGGTCTTGCCATGGTCGATGTGACCAATCGTTCCAACGTTGCAGTGGGGTTTCTTGCGTTCAAATACCTCTTTGGCCATGTTTAGCTACAACACCTACAATTAAAAACCCTGAAAACCGTCGCAGTGAGAGTCAGCCCACATGCAACTCAACGAACCACACTTGTTTTCCCTCGCCAGAAGTTGTGGAAACGGGTTCGCCGTCGCCACAAACCACCTGCCGAATACCCGAAAGCATAAGCAATGTCGATAAACATGCAATGCTCGAACCGGATTCTGGTCGCAAGACCGCTCCGATTCGGATAAAGCTGCTGATGGGACTTGAACCCATGACCTCTTCCTTACCAAGGAAGTGCTCTACCGACTGAGCTACAGCAGCATCTAAACAGGCTGGGTTGGGAAAGCGGGTGAAGGGAATCGAACCCTCGTATTCAGCTTGGAAGGCTGCTGCTCTACCATTGAGCTACACCCGCATGCAGCCCGATCCGGATGGAATCGGACGTCTTATCGTTTTGCGGCCATCTCGGCCCTATCTCTGGAGTGGGAGGTGTAGGATTCGAACCTACGTAGGCATAGCCAACGGATTTACAGTCCGTCCCCTTTAACCGCTCGGGCAACCTCCCCTTTGTTTGTTTCTCGCATCGCTGGCGCCAACTCCGGATCTTCCCGTTCCCCGGGCATCCAGATCCCGGGGCATTCAGCTCCCCGGATCATCAACATCCTAGGGGGTTAGCCGAACGTCACGCTCGATCAAGAGCCGGCGATGGGACTCGAACCCGCAACCTGCTGATTACAAATCAGCTGCTCTGCCAATTGAGCTACGCCGGCGAACCACGGAAGCCGAAGCTCCGTTGGCCACGCCCGAAAGCGAGTCGCACTAGTGTACTAAGCGGACTTTTCACCGCAAGACGAGTTTTCACCGACTGGGGTTCATGATCAAGCCGAGGATTTCGGCTCGGGAGGACAGGTTTTCTCGGAAAACCCCTCGCATGGCGCTGGTCGTGCATGAGGCCCCCGCCTTTCGAATTCCGCGCATGGTCATGCAGGAATGGGTCGATTCGATCATGACGGCCACGCCCCGGGCCCCCAACGCTTCCTCAATCATGTTGGCGATCGTTTCCGTCATTCGCTCTTGGACCTGCGGTCGGCGGGCGACTTCATCGACGACCCTCGCCAATTTGCTAAGGCCTACGACTTTCCCGTTCGGAAGATAGGCAACGTGGGCCCGACCGGAGAAGGGGAGTAAATGGTGCTCGCACATGCTGTGGAATTCGATGTCCCGGACCAGCACGATTTCGTCGTAGTTTTCGGTGAAAACCCGCTTCAAGTGGACGCTCGGATCCTTGTGGAGCCCTGAAAAAACCTCGGCATACATGCGTGCTACACGAGCCGGGGTCTCGAGCAGTCCTTCGCGATCGGGATCTTCCCCAACCGCGATAAGGATGTCTCGGACCGCTCGCTCGATGCGTTGATGGTCTACAGTTTTCCGGTTGCCACTTTCGGGATGCACTGTTTTGGTCGTCCTGGAGGATTGGGCGATCGCTACGGAATGATCGGTGTCGCCGGGATGGTCGATGACCGAATGAGAACAAGGATCAGTAATCATAGTCAATTAACTCAATTTCAGAATTCAAGATCGATTCGCCGCCCAGGTCGCTAAAATCCTGCGACAGCTTTCCGCTTCACGTCATTGGGTCGGAAAGATGCCGGCGTTCCTCCCGATTTGCCCTTAACTATAGAGTTCTGCCAAGTCCTATGGCCTTCCCACCGACCAACGAAATCTCGCTTCGCGACTTCCAATCCTTGATTCGAAACATGTACTACGACAAAGATGCGCAGCGAGGCGTCTCAGGGACCTTTATGTGGTTGATGGAAGAAGTCGGGGAACTGGCAGCAGCGCTCCGTTCGGGTGAGGATCGAGACAACCTGGAAGAGGAGTTCGCCGATGTGCTGGCATGGTTGACCACCATCGCTAATGTAGCCGAAATCGACCTGACCGCCGCCGTCCAAAAGAAGTACGGTCGCGGTTGTCCCGGTTGCAACCATCTGGTATGCACTTGCGCCATGGAAGAGAAACCCTAAGCCATCGAAGCGACAACGGAGAGGATTGGATCATGATCGACGTGGACGCCATCAACCGACTGCACATCGAGACCGTAGAGCTTTGGCACCGTGAACCGCTCGACAACGTGTATGGCGATCCGAATCACTCGCCCAAGTGCGTGATGCCGGTCGTTTGCCAACAACACCAGTTCAACTACTTGTTATGGCACGAAGAGGACATCGCAAGATCCCCCGACGTTTCCGATGCTGAAATCGCTCGCGTGAAACGCGCCATCGATCGATACAATCAACAGCGCAATGACTGGATCGAACGCGTCGACGATTGGATTACCGAAGACCTGCAACACCATCACGTCGCCCATGCCTCGGACGCTCGACTGAACACCGAAACGCCGGGCAGCGCCATCGATCGGCTCTCCATCATGTCGCTACGGATCTATCACCTCAACGAACAACTTGATCGGAGAGACATCGATCAAACTCACATCGATAAAGTCACCCACCGACTTGCCGTCTGCCGACTTCAGTTCGCAGATCTGTCCCAGTCGCTGAGAGAGCTTCTAGAAGACATCTACGCCGGCACCAAGCGTCATCGGACCTATCGTCAGATGAAGATGTACAACGATCCAAGCTTGAACCCCTACCTGTACGCTCGTCAACGATCCGAATGAAGTTCATTGTCTTTCTCCCACCGTCGTGCTAGTCGTTGGCGTCGGGGTGTTCCTGAGATATTCGATGCAGTCTTGGGAAGATCTTAACGCACCTAGATTTTTCGGAAATGACTGAAAGATTTTCTGTTGGGGTGCCTACCTGAAGGACACGTTCGTCCTTCTCAGGTGGCAGTCATGCAGAAACGGCTCGCAAATCGTCGAAAATCAGAGCAAAAGCGGGCTCGGACCCGATTTCTCGGGCTGATCGAGCGACTGGAGGAACGGCTGCCTCTCACAGGCCCTTACGTCAACGCTCCTATCGCCCAGTCTCAAGCTGAGTTTCTGCTGGATGGAGCTCGTGGCTTGTCCGGTGTGGGTGATCGGATCGACCAGTCCGGCGATTCCTCGCAACCGCTCGGGCCCTTCAAGAATCGGGATGGTACCCCAGTTACCCCCGGCTTGCTCGGCCCGTTTGGTCGGACGTTACGCGAGGAACTGGAGAACCCCATCGATGACTTCTTCGACGCCACGCCAGTCGACCAACGCACAACCGACGCCCTGGTTGCCCACCTTGGTTCGTTTCCCGCGTATCTCTCCATCGAAGGGGGATTGGTCGATGGCACGATCGATGAATTGGTCTTCGATGTTCACATCCAACGCGAATACGAACTCAGTCTTCTCAACATCGAATTCGACAGCGACGAATTGCCAACACCGTTCTATTCCAAGAATGGCATCGAAGCCAACCTGACCGCCGTCGTCGACTTCCAATTGGTGTTTGGGATCTCACTCGATCCTAGTTTGAATTCTGAGCAAGCGTTCTTTCTCCAGGACGTTTCGATGGCAAGCTCGATCCGAGCCGATTCGATCCTTCATCCCTTCACAGTGAACTTCGGCTTTCTCGAAGCCAGTGTGCCGGATGTGGTGCTCGCAGCAACGTTGGATCTGGAATACAGCCAACCTCCTTCTAGTCCTACCCTGCGTCTGACCGAAGTCGAAACCCTCGAGGTCAACGAGCTATTCTCTCAACGCATCGGTTCCAATGACTTCCATGCGACCTTCAATCTCGACGTGGGAATAGGGCGATGGCGATTGGAAGGGTCGACTTATCTTCAGGCCGTCGGCGATTTTCTGGGGTTTGAACCTGCCATCACTTTCAGCCCCAATTTTGATGAAGTCTTTTTGTTCAATCACATCAGCAGCGACGAAGTTGTCGCGGGCATGGAGTATTTTCAATCGTGGTTGACGAGTTGGGGCAACTCAAGCCAATACGATGTGAAGATTCCCTTCTCGAAGGATGCGACAGCCGGTTCGGTATTCAATGCTGGCCAAGCCATGTCGGGTTTCACCGATAGCCTTCGCGATGAAGAGGGCAATCCATCGTTCGATAACGCTGCGGACTTTCCTTATGCAGGAAATGGCATTGATTACAACCCGGCTACGAACAAGCTGACATGGACCGTCTTGCAAAACCTCCCAGGTCAGCAGGTGGAATCGCGCAGCACGCGCGTCGAACTGGATGACACGGTTGGCCTGGACAGTCAGACCGAAGCCGTCATCTCTGGCGGAGGAACGGTCAGCTTCGTCATTTCGATCGACCTCAGCCAGGAAAACATCGACTTTCGAGATCGTATCGCGATCGAAAACCTTCGAGTGCGAACGTTCTACGGAACCGAAGCGGTGGTGTTGACGGGCAACGCGGCGTTCGGAGGGCTTGGTATTGCCTTTGCCAACGGAGTTCTCTCTGGTGAGATCAGCACCGAAGCGCTTTTCCGATCGACTTGGAATGGATCGCCTCTGACCCTTCGCATCTTGAACGACACGATCGACATCGCGAGCCAATATCTGCGCAACAACATGCAGTGGGATGGCAACAGCGTTCTGCGACTCCCGAGTCTTCTCGTGTCAGGTAACTTGTTCCAGATCGCATCCGATGCCTTTGTCGAAGTCAGCGTTGTCGATATCCAAAACTCGATTTATGAGACGACCACGAACGTTCCCGACTTCTGGAACTTTGCCAGTCTGGCCTTCGAAGACTTGACCGATACGTTGTCGGAGGCGATCCTCGGAACCGAATCCTGGGACTCTCAAGGTGACGAAGCCGTCGCGACGCTCGGAGTTTCGTTGGACGACTTCGGACCGCTCAAGCAGGATCGCATCGTGGATGCCATCACGCAAGCGGTTGAGAACGCGGATACGGCCGTCGGCTTCAGCCGAAAGATCGTTCAAGACGTATCTGACTTTGTCGAGGAACTCGATGTCCCGACCACTTCGGGAGCCATCGACTTCGTCTCCGATGTCACCTACGACACCGCGACAGGCATTTTCTCGTGGTTCGTCGATGCGAGTGCAGATGAAGCAACGACGGTGAACACGGGCTTGGGATTCGAATCGCTCTTTGGTTACACGAGCGATCCCAATGTCGAAGATACATCCAATGTCATTGGTGACCAAACCAGTCTTCAAGCGTTGACCACTTCACGACTCCAACTAGGGCTGGAGTTTGATCCTCCCGCTGGAATGGGATCGCGAAGTCTGCCCGGCGCATTTTTGAACAGCCGTTCTCGATTGGATCGTACGCTCTATATCAATCATTCTCCCGCCTCTGGGAGCCCCGTCACGATCGAAGGTGCATCCGGCGCGCTTGGATTGCGACTGCAGAATGGTTCGGTCGTCATTGCTCAGAATCTCGCTTCCCCCGATCCGACCAACCCAGCGGCATTCAACAGCTCCATCCCGACGAGTGTCGGTCGGGTTCGCATCTCCGACTTGCCAACGTACCAGCCACAAAGGCAGGCTCAGGGGCGATTGCTCGCAGATTTTGAAGTCGTGCCAGACCATACCGGGAATCCCGAACCCGATCGACTGACGTTCCGAACGCTCCAATTCGGTAATCCTTCCACATCGACCACTTTGCTTTCGAGCCCAGACTTTTCGCAAATGCGGCAAGGACTCGATCTGCAAGTGAATCTCGATGCGTTGGTTCCGTCCCTAGAGAAATTTTTCGAGCAACTGGAAGCCAGGATCATCGATGAAGTTCTGGATCGAGCCTTTCCTCTGATCGGCGACAAGCTGGACGAGTTCGCTAACTTCATTGATCCCCTTCGCGAGGCGATCACCACGGCCTTGGATGCGTTGTCTTCGTTTCGTGTCAGTGACATTGAGAACGCGATTGAAACGGCCCTGAGAAACCTATTCAATCGACCGAATCGCGACTTTGTGCAAGTGGATATCCAGTCGCCCTCCCTCTTCAAGATGACGCTCGATATCAACGATGCACCAATCTCGGTCACGCAATCCACGCGTAGCGATCTCGGGTTGCCTGCCCTCGGTATTGATTGGACCAGTGACTTCTCGGTCCTAGGCCGATACGGTTTCCAGATGACTTTCGTACTCGACGTCAACGAAGGCTTCTACGTGGAAACCGACACCGAGTCGATCCAAATGACTCTCGATATGAACATGGTGGGCCAAGCGACCGGCAAGCTCGGTTTCTTTGAAGTGATCGCGACTGCGGAACCACCCCTGCCTGGCCAAAGCGCTTTTCATGCGGAGTATGTCATCGATGTGACCGAGCCAAGTGGTGATGACAAGCTGTTCCTGAACGAGATCGGCACGGGCCCTCTGATAGACACCGCCACATCGGGCTTGAGTGGAGAAGCCCATATGAGCTTCTCGATCGAAGCAGCAGTCAATGCATGGCTTCCATCGATCGAAACTGGATTGCGCATCGATTGGGAATTCGACGGCATTGGCTTCAGTGGACAGAACCCACCCGAAGTCACTTATGAAGGGATTCAATTGCACCTAGGGCGATTGCTGAACGATGTCTTCTTGCCGTTCTTTGAAACGATCCAGGATGTCTTCGCACCGATGCAGCCTATCATCGACATCCTAACACAACCGCTGCCCGTGATTTCCGACTTCGCCGATCCTGACCCAACGATTTTGGACTTGGCGTTGCTCGTCAAGGATGGATTACCGGAGGACGTTCGCAAATCGATCGAATCCTTGGCCGAGTTTGTCGCGACCCTTGCCACCATCAATGACATTGTTCAAGCGATACAGGTCGATGCATCCACTGGATTGTCGTTGCAGCTCGGGGATATTGCTTTTGGGGGCGTCGCCAGTCCCCAGTTTGATGCCCGCATGAGTCAGCTTGACCGCGCGGTACTGGATCTCGCAAACGAGACCAGCGACCTGAGAGGTCAGTTTGATGGGGCGAGCGGGGCACCGACTCTATCTGCTTCACTGAACTCTTCCCCCGGCAGCTTGCATCTTCCTATCATCGAGAATCCGCTGAGCGCGATCGGCTGGATCCTGGGTGTCGACGAAGCGGAGTTGATCACGTGGGATCTACCCAAGGCATCGGTGTCCTTTCCCATTGGACTGGAGTTCCCGATCTTCCCAGGCATCCTCGCCAGCATCTTTGGAGGATTAGAGGTTGGATTCGATTTCAAAGTCGGCCTCGACACCGCGGGCTTTGAGGATTTCGCCAAGTCACGCGATTTCAAGGACTTATTTAACGGGTTTTACGTAAGCGATCGCGCCAATGCCGATGGTACCGGCGCTGATGTGAATGAGATCTTTGTTCGAGGGGATCTCCTTGCGGGAGCCGGAGCGGGCGCCGGAGTTGGCTTTTCGGTCGCAGGTGTCGGCGTCTCGCTCATTGTTGGCGGCGGTGTCTTCTCCGAAGTTGGCATCGATCTGATCGACCATGACAAAGATGGAAAAGTGCGAGGCCGAGACTTTGCTTCGCCTGATGGTTGTTTTGCACTCAACGGCGAGTTCGGCGTGGCCCTCGAAGCTCGCGCCAAGGCAGGGATCTTTAAGTTCGAGCTTCCTATCACCGAAGCGACGTTGGCCAAAGGTCGCAAAGTCATCAGTTGCCCATTCTATGAACCCCCGCCACCTACGATCCTAGCAGGACTCGACTCGGCCACCGGTACCCTGACCCTGTTCATTGGACCGGAAGCTCATCAACGTAACGTGCAGCCCAACGTTGAAGAAGAGAGTTTTTCAGTCCTGGAGCTACCGGGGGAAATCATCGTATCGGCGTTTGGTAAGTCCCAGTCCTTTGCCTCCAGCGATGTTCGGAACATTGTGGCAGATGGGGGAACCAAGGATGATCGCATCTCGATGCTGGGGGTAACCAAGCCATCGATTCTGCGCGGTGGAGAAGGGGATGATGTCATTGTAGGTGGTGAGAGCACCGATGTTGTCGATGGAGGAACCGGACGAGACGAACTCTACGGAGGTGGGGACAATGATATTCTCGTCGGTGGTATCGGAGCCGATTTGATCTACGGCGAAGCTGGGGACGATGACCTATATGGCAACGAAGGGGATGATGACCTTTACGGTGGAATCGGCCATGACGAAATCTGGACCGGCGATGGCCGCAATGTGGTCTATGGGGATGCAGGGAACGACACCATCTTTGGTGGTAACCTTCGAGATGTTGTTTATGGCGGAGAAGACGATGACACGATCGATGGCGGCGCAGGACCTGATGTGTTGAATGGAGACTCCGGCGTTGACACGATTCGGGGCCGGGAGGGGGATGATCTGATCGATGGCGGTTCCGATGGCGACTTTCTCTATGGTGATGAGGGAGACGATCGTTTGTGGGGACGTGGAGGAGTCGATGAACTTTATGGTGGCATCGGACTCGATTACCTCAATGGCAACGAAGATGGAGATGTGCTTTACGGTCAAGGTGACGCGGACGAGATCGACGGCGACTCGGGAGATGACCAAATACTTGGCGGCCCCGGAGCAGACATTCTCTATGGTCGCGCAGGCTTCGATACCATCGAAGGGGGGAATGACCACGACATCATCTATGGCGGTGCCGACGGGGATACCATCTCCGGTGGACGGGATGTCGATGAGATCTATGGCGAAGCCGGCAATGACACGATCTCCGGTGGCGAAGGGGACGATCTCATCGACGGTGGGAATGATTCCGACACTATCTATGGTTATGAAATCGATCGCTTGGCAGACTCGCTCGCTAGCGGCGTCACGGACAACGATACCCTTCATGGAGGACGCGGGTTCGATCGGATCGCGGGTGGCCCAGGGGACGATCGGATCTATGGTGATCAAGACGCAGACATTCTGCTCGGCAACGAAGGGGCTGACATCATCGAGGGGAACGATGGCGCGGACACCCTCTATGGATTCCACTTCGTCAGTATCTGGTCTCCGGTAAGCGGGGGAACCGATCTACCCAATCGATTGTTTGGCAACCAAGACAACGACGAAATCTATGGTGGCCCTGAACCAGATTTCATTCGCGGTAATGCTGGCGATGACACCATCGATGGAAACGAAGGAAGCGATGAGATCTTCGGTGATG
>JALOQW010000362.1 GCA_025459275.1 Pirellula sp. | reverse complement strand
CATCCGATCTGTTGAGCGATCGCGTGGGGCGATTGGGCCTACCTGCACTCGCCCATTGTGGCTTGAATTGGATAAAGACTCGACATCGGTGGGCATGGTGCACTCTTCGGACCCATTCCCTCACCTCGACATCGCCTGCTCAATTTTCTGTCAGTCCCGGATCAGCCTTTTCGATGGTTTGGTCGATCGAGGTCGTGTTCTTGAGTTCGGAGATAATCTCGCTGAGTTGCTGCTGGTCCTGTTCGGAGGTGAATTCGGCTAATAGCTTTTTCTGTTTATCGGGCGGTAAAGCCTTGATAATCGAAACAACATCTCCTTTCTGATTATTTTTCAACATCAGCAGCAATTGGGCCTTGGCCTGGTCCGGCGCGAGATTCTCCAGAATCTTCCGGATTTCATTCAAGTTCTCGGACTGCACTCCCTTTCTGATGCGATCCAATTCTTGTTGGAAATCTTTTCGCCGAAGCTCGAATCGACTAATCTCATCTCGTAGCATGCGCTCTCGATCAGACACCTGACGTTGCAATCGATCCAACGCTTCTTGACGGCTGTCGAGTTCCAAACTGGACTTCACCTTGGCGTTCAGAACATCCTCATAAGTGGGCACCGGAGCTTCCTTGGCGCTGACCAGAATGTTTCGTAGCCGCTCCCCTTGAATGTCCACGCCATTAAGGGCCGCCAATACCCGAGTCATCGTCTTGTCATTGAGATTCCCTCGCGCTGCGGCAACCGTCAGGATCGCTAGCTGGGCCAGTATGGACGCCACACAGAACCAAAGGAATGCATCGACCAGTTTTCGGATCATCCTTCCCTCCGAATCGCAACGGTGCGTTGTACCTGAGACCATTCATCAAGACGCGACTGCTCCTTCGCGCGACTCCGTTCTTCCAGTCGAATAACGTGCTGCTCTTCAAGTTTTTCCAGAGAGCGGACTGACTGTTGGCAGACGACCAGTTTTCGTTGTCGGCGATCCAGTTCTTGAAGCAGGAGCGATCGGTCGCGTTCAATATGTGTGCGTTGAGCTGCCAAAACCATTTGGAAACGCTGAGCGTCAAGAAGTTGGCCAAGGTCGATTGGGCCGTCGCTTGATTTTCGACGAAGCTCGTCCATGGATCGATCTTGCTCATCGATCTCTTGCAGTTTGGCATCGAGAAGGCTGATCGCCGCGTTGGCTTCGGCGACATCCTTGCCAGCTTGATCCCTTTCTCGGCGTCTGAGTTTCAAGACGCTTGTCAGGCGAAATGTGTCTGTCATGCAGCGCGAGCGGATGGATTGGCTGTATTGGTGATAACGGGCGGTGCTGACGAACCGATTTGCATCAGCTGATGGAAACTCACCTCCCATGAGACGAGTGAATCCCGTTCCTGGCTCAGAAACGATTCAATCAATGGTTTCTGCTGGATTGCCCAATCGATTTGCGGATTGCTTCCCCTCGCATACGCACCGATGTTGATCAGGTCTTCATTGTCTCGGTAAATTGCCAAAGCATTTCGGACCGATTCCGCAGCAGCTCGCATTGGCGGTTGAATCAAATGGAATTGAAGACGGCTCAAGCTCGGTAGTATGTCGATTGCTGGATATCGTCCTCGGGATGCCACGGATCGGGACAGATGAATATGGCCATCGAGCAAGCCTCGCAGCGCATCACTGATCGGTTCGTTCGGATCATCCCCTTCGACAAGAACGGTGTAAAAGGCGGTGATACTGCCTCGTTGTGTCTTCCCTGTCCGTTCCACCAGTTGGGGCAACATCGCGAAGACACTGGGGGGATAACCTCGGGTCGTGGGAACTTCGCCTGCGGCCAGTCCGATTTCGCGTTGAGCCATCGCAAATCGAGTTACGGAGTCCATCAGTAACAGAACCGATTTCCCTTGATCCCGAAGCGCTTCGGCAATGGCAGTTGCGGTCTTTGCGGCCAAAATTCGCCGAGGCGCGGGCTGGTCGCTGGTTGCCACAACGGTCGTGCATTTTTTTCGACCTTCTTCGCCAAGATCTCTTTCGAGAAACTCTCGGACCTCGCGGCCTCGTTCGCCAATCAGAGCGATCACCACATGGTCTGCTTCGGTTCCGCGGGCGAGCATGCCGAGCAAGGTGCTCTTGCCCACACCCGAACCTGCGAAGATGCCAAGCCGCTGCCCCTTGCCCACCGTCAGCATCGAGTCGATGGCTCGAACGCGAGTTGTCAGAATCGTATCAATGGGTGGCCGAGACAGCGCAGGGGCTGGGGAAGCATCGCACGGTATCCGCCACCCTAACGGCAATTCAGGACCGTCATCGATCGGTTGCCCCGATGCATCGATAACGCGACCAATAATCTCTGGGGAGACTTGGACCGATCGAAACGACCGGAACAGCTCGACCCGTTCGCCGGAACGAACACCGTCAACCGAATCGAGGGGGGCGACAAGGGTCTTGCCTGCATCAAAGCCAATGACCTCACCTTCCAGTGGCGCCTCGTTATGGCGATGAATGTGGACGATCGATCCGACCGGCACAGGGAGACCATCGACGATGACGGTTGTACCTCGAACGCTCCGAACTTTTCCGGAAACACCGTAGGGAACAATACGATGCAGTGTCCCACTCCATTGGCGGCTCTGAGGGATGCTCGGAAACGAACGAAGAAGCTTGTCGATTCGCAGGTTATCTTCCGATCGATTGGTTTCGGCGATACTCATCGGAGTTCCTGCTCCAATCGCTTCAATTGCGTCGCTAGAGTGCGGTCGATCGTTGTGTCTGCGGTTTGAATAATGGCGCCGCATCGACCAACACTTGGGTCATCGATGACTTGGATTTCCATTTCCGTCGATGCGCGCTCGAGCAATTCCGGCAAAGCATGCGATAGGATCATGGCGTCTTCTGAATGAAGCCGGATGGTGATCTTCTTGTGCGTGTGAACCATCCGCAGTGAATCCTCGATCCATTTCAAGAGAATCGCTGGATCACTTTCGATTTGACGCGCCACCAGCTTCTCCGCAATCCCAATCGCGATAGCGACGGTTTCGTGTTGCCAGTCCCTCAGCCATTGATGGGTCGCCTCTTCGAGATCATTGCAAATCTGTTGAATGGATTCGGATGCATGCTGCACTTTGTCAGCAGCCATTTGGTTAGCGATCTGCTGAGCAAGGCGTTCAACGTGAGACTCGCCCGCGCTCATTCCTTCCTGGCGTGCCTTCTCTCGGAGGATTTCGCACTCCTTGGCACATGTATCCAACATCGATCGAGCCTCAGCACGAATCGAGTCAAGGTAGTCTTTTGCACGCACCGCCACATCTTCCCAATTGAAGATCTCGGCTTGTGCCGTGTTTAAGCCATCTTGAATCTGTCGAGATTTCAGCACGGTTGCCATAACATTGTCCCCGTCATGCGGCTGCAGAGAAAGGTTTCGAAGACTGCCTCATCGACTCTTTCGATCGAATCTGCCCCTGTGTCTCCATCGTGTGAGCCGAGGCAAGAAGCGCTTCGCATGCGTCATCAATCTCTCGCAACGTCACGTCGCTCAATTGACGAATCCGCGACCGAAGCCGTTGAATGTCTTTCTTGGGAATGAGCCTCTCGACCCGGTGCAGTACCCGAGAATCAGCGTTCGATAGAGCGAGCAATACGGTATTCGGATCCACGGAATGGAGAACGGCGACGAAGTCTGCATCGTCGAGTCGCAACAGGTCGACCAACGTTGCAAACGCGCGTGTCGGTGCCGACTTGGATGGTGGAAACGGTAGGATCACAGGCTGCGGACTCGATGGGACCTCGCTAAATGCGGGTTCCTTTTTCGGTTCAGCTTCTTGTTTTTGAGCGAGATTCTCGCTTCTGTCCAAACCAAGGGCCGCCGACAATTTTGGGTCGACGGATCCAAGGGCCGAAGTCCAGAGCAAACGGTGATCCGTCGGAGCATGGGCCACGATGGCTTTCAATTTTTCCAAACCGGAATGGGAACCCATTTCATCGCGCATCGTTTCTTGAACGCGGGTCCGGACCTGGTCGAGCAACTCGCCGAGGATCATTGGATCATGGCGGTGCAGATGGGGCAGTACCGCCATCGTTTCTGTTGCAACGGGAATGGGCAGGTGTTGCAAAACAGCCGTCGCCATCACCACCGGCAACTCATGCAGGACAGCCGCAACAACAATCGCCCGTTCCTGTTCAAGAATACCCGCCAAAATCTGAGGGGGAACATCAAGCCAAGCGTGCGAGGGCTGGCTACCAACCATGCTAGCATTTGAACTTGATTGGTGGCTTGAATCATCCGATAGCGAGTGAGTCGTCGTCTCCGCGATCCTTTGGGCTTCAGGCGATAGTTGGATGGCGTCCTGGAATCTGCTCTCTTGCTGAATCACCAAGGCAGCGGGAGAAGGGGAAGAAACGGTAGCTGGCGTTCGAGAGGCTGCAGCCGGCATTCCAATCAATTGCTGCAGCTCTCGCTCGGCCGCAGCGCGTTCGGCAGGGGTCACTATGCCGAGATTCGCAATTGCCCGCTTGATGGAACGAGCCACATCGTGCGGAAACTGGGCCAGAAGCTTGCGAGCGGTATCGGCATCGATGCTTTGCAGCACGATCGCCACACGGCGGATTTTCGGATCTCCTTCGCTAGCCATATACCAGGAGCCAAGAAATGGGAGGCTGGGCAAAATAAACAACTGCCTTGTAACGACTCCAGCTCTGCCAAGTCCATAGGAATTCGAAGCATGGTGGCTAAGCGGATGCTGATCGCTGATCGAGTTCTTCGTAGCGACGGTAGCATTGCTCCAGGCTGTTTTCGAGTTCCCTGAGTCGTTTTTGGTCGCTCGCAAGTTCGTCCGGCGCGGACTTGAAATAGTCTGCTTGGCTCATTCGTTGGTGCAGATTGGACAACTCGGCTTCGGTCGATTCAATTTTCTCTGGCAACGTTTCCCATTCTTGCTTTTCTTTCTCTTACTTCCCATGTTCCAAAACCAACTAAAACAACTTTATCTTTCTTTTTCATTGCTTCCCCAACAGTAGAAATAAAAGGATTTAATGCAGCTTCACTATCTTTCTTTGACAATTTCGATTCCTTTGCAATTGCTGTTGCTCGCCGTGT
>JALOQW010000051.1 GCA_025459275.1 Pirellula sp. | reverse complement strand
CCGCAACGCCCTCAAGAGCCTGTTCGACGAAACCGCGCTCATCGACGCCGGCATCGACCCCGCCGCCCGCGCCGAAACCCTCAGCCTGGAGCGGTATGCGTGGCTGGCGGAAAGGCTGAAATCCAATCAGGACATGTAGGCTTGTGCCTCGTCAGGCATCCGAATCTGGATACTTGCGAGCCGATCAAACTCAGTCGGCCCTGAATTAGGCAAGTAGTAGCGACACACCGGTTACTGGCATAGAATCGAGAAAAAGCCTGAACTAGACCACATAATAATCGGCCAATTTGGTGGCAGGAGCAGACGGATGATTGCCGGAATCCAAAAAATCGCGACACTTTTCGCTGCCCTGGTTTTCTCGTCACCCATTGGCGCGATCGAAGTGCCCCTCGTCAAGGAAGGCGGCGTCTACACCGTACCCGTGCGCATCAATGATGTGTTGACGGATCGCTCGGAACTGTAATGGCCCAAACTCCGATACTCTGATGTCGGCGTAAAGATCCCGACAAACTCGGAGAATGACTTTCACCCGCCACCATTCAGACTCCTCCTTGAGTCCGTAGAATTTGCGGCAATGCTTCGCATAGCCCAAAACTAGCTCGGCGATCGAAGCACTATCGGGAGGAATGCCAAACGCTTCTGGGGCTGCGAGATACTCAGACAGGAGCCTTCGATAGCGTATTTGGGAGTCTTTACTCCCGAATCGACCGAGGTAATGATCTCGGCCTTTAATAGTGACGACGGCACGACCGCTCGGCTTGTGCTCGCGTAAAGATGGGATCCTCATAGCCTCGTTTTGCCCTGCCCGGTAATTACCGGGTTTAAGGTTTCCAAAACGACGCTTTAGCTTTCGGCTAAGTTTCGCAAAAATCCCTGCGAATCGTCCACTTTTTTGAGAAGTGGTCAGGGCCGGGATCGAACCGGCGACACATGGATTTTCAGTCCATTGCTCTACCTACTGAGCTACCTGACCAGCAGACCTGCAAATGGTAAACCGACTTTGGGGTTTGTCAATTCATTCCGTGTACCAAGAAACAACGGAACCTGCTAGAGATTATGGGGATCAACGGCTAGACTGGTGATAAGGTGTGATGGGCCGAATCGCTTCGGGCGAGCCGGCTCTTAATCTGCCCCTCTTCCCGACTCGACGGATAAACTCATGATGGGTGCCATGCCGCTGCCGCTTGGATTTTTCAGATCAATCACGGTTCTTTTGGGGCCGATCGCCTGTCTTTGGCTTGTTGCTTCGAACGTCAGGGCAGAAAAATACTACCCGGACCATCCCGTGGTTCAGGACATGGTCAACAAGGCGATTGCTTACCTTTCCAAAACCGGAGGCCGGAGTACGGGAGGCACGCAATACGCCCTTGGCTCAGAAATGCTGGTCGCCTACACCATCTACAAGGTTGAGGGGGATTCCGAGAACGCCTTGGTGGCTCAATCCATTCGAACCGCCAAGAATTACGTCGACTCGACGACCAGCGGCTCTCGTTTTTCCAACAAGGCCATCTACGAACTCGCTTTGGCATGTATGCTCCTGGCTTCGGTCGATGTCGATACGTACAGTCCGCAACTGATTAAGGCCAGAGACTTTTTCCTTCGAGTCCAGCAATCGACGGGCGGATTTGGTTACATCGACGGCACTCACAAGGACACGATATCCGATATCTCCCAAACCCAATATGTCATGTTGGCGTTTTGGACCATGAACCAGCTGGGCATTGAAGTTCCTGAAGATCGGATCGCAAAGATTGTTCAGTATCTGATTGATGCTCAGATAAAGGATCCGAGCATGCCAACCAGTCATGGCGGCTGGGCATACCACTGGGATCCAACTGCGGCCAACAACGAAAAAATAACCACGCATTCGCGAGTCGCATGTGGACTGTCGGCTATCTTGATTGCGGGGGATACACTGGGGATTTATCGGAATCGATTGGCCCAGTCGGATGAAGAAGAGGATCTGATTCCCGCTGCCTTTAAACGCATCGTTCCCGAATCGGAAAAGCCAAAAAAGGGCTCGAATTTCGATCGTGGAAGAATTGATGCATCAGTCAATCTCGGACTTCTCTACAACCGCAACAATGCCTACACGCGACAGTCATGGCATTATTACTACCTCTACAGCTTGGAGCGATTTGAATCTTTTCTCGAGATTGCCGCTGGCAAACAGAACAAAAGCCCAGACTGGTACAACGCAGAGGTCGAACGACTAAAGGCGCTTCAAGGCAAGAATGGCTCGTGGGGAGGCTCCGAAGGAGCCGATTACGATGCAACACTCGGCCCCGATATCTCGACCTGTTTCGCGGTTCTATTCCTCATTCGTAGCACCCAGAAAGCAATTGGCGATCTCAAAGAAGGTGTGGTGCGCGGCTGGGCTGAGCTGCCACAGGACATCAGCGCAGTCACGACCGTCAATGGAAAACCGGTCAACAAGTCTGAAGCCACCAGCATCGACGATGCGCTGAAAATGCTCGAGGACGACAAGAAATCCCAAGGCGAGGACAAATTGGTCGCCGACAAAATCGCATTCGCGAAAGATCCCGGTCAGCGCAAGGATCAGCTGAACCGGTTCGCTCGACTCCTTCGATCCCGTGATTACCAAGCCCGACGGATCGCTTCCAAAGTTCTCGGCCGCAGCGATGATATGGACGTAGTCCCCGAATTGATCTTTGCACTCAGTGACCCCGACGTGACCGTTGCACGCAACGCCGAAACGTCTCTTCGATTGATTTCGCGGCAATTGGATCGCTACCATATTCCGAAAGAAGGTGCGGTCACGGACCAAAACCGAATCGTCGCCAAACGGGAATGGCAGACATGGTTCCTGTCGATGCGGCCCGATTACATTTTCGTCGAGTGAAAGCGAATAAGAGCTTGAGGAAACCCATGAGCGACAAAAAAACTGGAGTTTTCGAAGTTGACGAAGACTCGATGAAGACCAACAAGGTCGAGCAAGTCTCAAGCTTCTTGATCAGCTTGGTTGTCATGTTCGGACTGGCAGTAGCCATGCTGTTTCTGCTCTTTCTATTGCAGATGAATTGGCAGCGCCCCCAGGAAATGATTCTCGAAGTCGAACAAATCGCGGGTCGCGGGGATAACGCAGCAGGTTTTGAACGCGACTTTGACCCACCTGGAGCCGATGAAGTCGAGCAACTTCAAGAGCCTGCTCTCGAGCAAACACTCCAAATGGTCACTGATGCCATTAGTGCCATCGCCGCTTCCATGGATACCATCACGTCCGCTACGTCCGTCTCGGGCGATGGCACCGGCCAAGGAGATAGTCGTCCTGCCGGACCAGAAGGGGAAGGAATCGACGGTGTCCATCGTGCGGAACGATGGGAATTAAAGTTCAGCGCTCGCGACCGCAAAGGGTATGCTTCCCAGCTTGATGCCTTCGGTATTGAACTGGCAGCCATCGGTGGCGGGATCAAGACCATCGATTATGCGAGCAACTTGTCCAAGTCCCCGACGGCTCGCTCCGGAACGCGCGACCAGGAAAAGCGACTAGTCTTTACTTACATGGCAAACAACGCACTCGCCCAATACGACCGACTCCTGTTGCAAGCCGCCGGAGTTCCACTCAAAGAACGAACCGTTCTGAAGTTCATTCCGAAACCCACCGAGGATCAACTCGCGATGGCCGAGAAGGCGTACTACCTTGAAAAACGGAGTAAAGACTTCCGGGTAGGCGATATCGCAAAGACGATCTTCGAATGCCGCCCCGGCAAGAGTGGCAAATTTGAATGGGTGGTCGTGGATCAACGCTATCGAAACAAAAATCCTTCGGTGAAGTAACGCAGAATCCCAGGAGCGCAATGACGTTCAAGGGATGTAGTGGAAGTTGTTGAACTTCCCTGTAATGCAGGATCTCTGGTGAGATCCACTACCATTAGTAATGCAGGATCTCTGGCGAGATCCACTACCGTTAGATTCGGTTACTTGAAGGGCTTGGCCTTTATGGGCGACGGGTGTCTTCGATGAGCTCTTCCGCACGCTGGGCGTGTAGCTGGTCCATCATCCCCTGCACCAATCGCTCGGCGAGTTCTTGATGCAAAGGACTATTCCCGGGGACTGGTATTGAATGATCGGCATAGACACTGCGTGCAAAATCACTTGAAAAGACTCGGCATTGCATTTCAAATCGATCTTCGATGCGCCGAGCGTGTGCTGCCACCGGTGCCAAACAACCGGCACGCAGACGGCGCAGGACTTCGCGCTCACTATAAACGGACCAATGCGTTTCTGGATGATCAAGCGTTCGTATCGCTTCGATGGTGGTAGCATCGTCCTGACGAGTCTCCAGCCCTAACGCAGCTTGCCCCACGGCAGGGATCATGAGGGACATCGGCAACTTCTGTGAGATCACATGGTCGAGCCCAAGTCGATGCAGGCCCGCATACGCCAAGACAATCGCATCGTAGTCCCCTGCTGCCAATTTCTTAAGCCGCGTATCAACGTTCCCCCGGATTTCGGACAGGTTCAAATCAGGTCGATTTTGCACCAGCTGCGCCCGGCGGCGAGGGGATCCGGTCCCGACCACAGAGCCTGATGGAAGAGCATCCAGATCGCCTCCGTCGCGTGTAATCAGGCAATCGGAGGGATCTTCGCGCTCTGGAACGGCAGACAGGCACAAACCTTCAATGGGCTCGGTCGGAAGGTCCTTAAGGCTGTGCACGGCTACGTCGCAACGATCTTCCAATAGGGCTCGCTGAATCTCCTTGGTAAACAGGCCAACGCCACCCGATTGCGATAACGAACCTTTGAGAACATCCCCAGAAGTGGTGATTCTCACCAACTCTACGGAAAAACCTTGGGCTTGGAGCATTCCTGCCACATGTTCGGCTTGCCAAAGTGCAAGCGGGCTTTGTCGGGTTCCAATACGTATCGTCGATGGCATCGTTGTGAGCGACCTGGGGCAAGTCGTGGATTCCTGGTAAACTGTGGCCTCTCATGGGTCGGCGTAATCGTACGCTCGACCCGATGTGCCTATGGATAATACAGAGATGCTAGTTTCCATTTCCGATTTCGCCCAGGTGTTCATCCCGTGGACGGCGTTCGGGATCGACGGTTTCGTGCTGAGCCAGATCGATTCAGGCGTGTCGACCGGCCTGCCGACACCCGAAGCGCCGGCAAGCTCCGCCAGCAAAGTCGGAATGAACTTGCCCACGATCGTTCTGGCGTTCGCGGTGATGTGCGTTCTTGCCGTTGCATCGCTCATTGCTCGGCATCTGACCAAGCAATCCAATCCTTCCATCAATCCCGCCTTGGTTCAGAGGTTTGTGCAACGGCTCTGGGCATGGTGGTTGATGTTTGCGATTTTGATCTCAGGCATGTTCTTGCATCGAATCGGGACGATTGTGCTTTTCGGATTGGTTTCGTTTTGGGCCTTCCGGGAATTCATCACCATGGCCCCGACGCGGCGTGGCGATCACCGTGCGCTCTTCTGGAGTCTGGTCGTCTTTACACCCTTGCAGTACGTGTTGATCGGACTTGCTCAGTCCGGTTGGACCTACCCTTCGGGTGAAAAGATTGACTTCTATTCAATCTACAGTGTCATGATTCCGGTGTACGCATCGCTGTTCATTCCAGCCCGAATCGCGGTGGCCGGAGATTCCAAGCGGTTCTTGGAACGATCCGCGCAGATTCAGTCGGGGCTGTTGATCTGCGTCTATTGTTTGTCCTTTGCGCCGGCCCTTCTTGATTTGGAATTGAGCCGGTCGAACGGTACCGCGTGGGATGGCTCTCGAACGGGATTGCTTTTCTTTTTCGTCCTGATATCTCAGTTGTCGGATGTGTTGCAATGGTCCTGGGGCCGAATCCGAAGCGAACGGGTCATCGCACGCGAGATCAGTAGCACTCGCACATGGGATGGTGTCCTGGGTGGTTCCCTTTCGACGGGGATCTTCGGAGCCCTCTTGTACTGGGTCACTCCCTTCACTCCATGGGAATCAGCTTTCATGGCCATCGTTATCTCGATCCTCGGTTTCGCAGGAGGAATGACCATGAGCGCTATCAAGAGAGACCGGGGCGTGCACGATTACGGGACGTTGGTCATGGGGCACGCGGGCGTTTTGGATCGTATCGACTCCCTCTGTTTCTCCGCGCCCGTCTTCTATCACTTGACCCGGTTCTTTTTCAGTGTCCAGTAACGTGCCGAACAGCGAATCCTCGTGCATGTGGATGGATACGCATGCCCATCTGATCGACGAAGGATTGCGTCACCGACTGCCGGAGGTTTTGGAGCGTGCCCGTACGGCGGGAGTCGGACGCATCCTTTGCGTGGCAGTCGACGCACAGTCGAGTCAGCAATGCTCTGACTTCGTCAATACTCATTCCAGCGAGCAGCCCCCAAAGGTATTCTGCTCCGCTGGCATCCACCCCAACTACGCTCACCAGGAGCGACCGGGTGACTGGCAAGCCATCCAGGCACTGCTACATCAGGAGCGTGTCGTCGCGATTGGAGAAACAGGGCTTGATCGGTACTGGGACGATTGCCCATTCGACATTCAACTCGCCAATTTCCGCCGCCATTGGATTGCAAGCCGCGAAACGGGGCTACCCGTCATCATCCATTCTCGCGATTGCGACGACGAGATGTTGCAAGCCTTGCGGATCGAGTATCGCGATGGGCCCCTGCATGGCGTCATGCACTCCTTTGCGGGCCGAAGGGAAACGGCCTTAGAATGCATCGACATGGGACTGTACATCAGCTTCTCAGGTATCCTGACCTACAAAAAGAGCCAATCGCTTCGCGAGCTTGCAGCCGAATTGCCATTGGATCGACTTCTGCTCGAAACCGACGCTCCGTACCTGAGTCCTGATCCCGTCCGTTCGACTCGTCCGAACGAGCCGAGTTTCATGATCCATACGGCTGCCGTGTTGGCGTCGACGCGCAAGCTGCCTGTCCATGATCTCGCAATCGCTACAACGGCGAACGCGCTCCGACTATTCAGCAAAATGAAACCGTGAGCAATCAACTATTCCTTCGCTGCATCGCCTCCCCACCAAAGCCAATACCGCGGAACGAGCCGACCTAACGTAGTGGATCTTGCCAAAGATCCTCAAACACCTAACGTAGTGGATCTTGCCAAAGATCCTTAAACACCGGGATGAACGGTATTGCGTCTAAAGCTCGTCGCTTCACTTTTTCGGCATACGATAAATAGCCGCCGTTCGTTCGGGCAAAGTGACTGAAGCGACGCCGTCTTCGATAACCAGTGGCGGGGCAACGCCTAGCATGTCATCGCATTGGAAGGACCAGCCTTGCGAGATCGGTTCAATCGATAGACCTTCGAGTGGAAACTTCGCTACGGCAGGACTCACGTCGTTATTGAACACGATAATCATGCAGTCTCGGTCCAGGAGTCGCGCGTAGGCGTATTGCTGCTCTGCATCCAGCAGATCTAGAGACTTGCCTCGACGCAGCACCTCATGATCCTTGCGTAACTGGCCAAGTCGAGCCACATGGTTCCAAACGTCGTTCTCGATGGCGGTTCTCCCTTCAGCCGTAAACGCATTGCGTGCATCACCTGGAAAGCCACCTGGAAAGTCCCTGCGATTGTCTGGGTCACCGCCACCCGGCATGGCGATCTCGTCGCCGTAGTAAATCAAGGGAGTCCCTCGGCTGGTGGCGATCAACGTCAACGCCATCCTCAGTCCCGCTGTCGTCGCTCCTTCATCGTTCATAAACCGCTGCATGTCGTGCACTCCGACAAACGTCGTCAAACGATTTGCATCGGGGTACAACCAATCTCTCCCGAACATTTGATGCAGCTCGCGAATGCTTTTGCCTTGGGCAAACACTTTTCGAATGGGAGTGAACAAACCGAAGTCGAACAGACTGTCGATCTGTGTGTCCACACCATCGTGCCCAGGGCGACCTCCTTGATAATACGACAGCAACACAGGGTCGCTATCGAATAATTCCCCCAGGATAACAACGCCAGGAAACTCCTTCTTCAATGCGGCCGTCCACTGATTCCAGTAGGAACGGGGGACGTGGGGCAAGGTATCCATGCGGACAGCATCGAATTGAGCGTTCGCAATCCACCACAGGGAGTTCTGGATGAGATAGCGAGCCACTTCGGGATCGTCTTGATTGAAATCGGGCAGGATGTCCAGAAACCATCCGTCCAGGTTGAGGGATCGGACATCGTCGGTACTGCGAGGATTCATCGCCGTCCATTTCTGCCAGTTGTTGGCAGTGTGGTTGTCGACCGTTCCATTCCACCACGTCGGAGTCGGTGGATCTTCGGCCCAAACATGATACGGACCGGTATGATTGGCCACTTGATCTTGAATGACCTTCAATCCAAGCTGATGAGCCGATCGAACAAAAGACTGAAGGTCCTCCATCTTTCCCAGGTGTTCATCGACCGCGTACATATCGATCGCGCCATAACCGTGGTATCCGGTCGTCGGCTCTTTGACGCCATCCGAATTGGGATACGCTTCTTTGTAATCAAGACCATCGTTGTTGTCATAAACTGGCGTTGTCCAGATGGCCGTCGTCCCAAGGCTTTGGATGTACGGAAGCTTGCTCGTTAAGCCTGCAAAATCGCCTCCGTGATAGTGTCGCGGTTTCGAACGGTCGAAGGTGATCGCGGACTTCGCGGGTGCGTTGTTCGATGGGTCGCCATCGCAGAAGCGATCCGGCATCACAAAGTAGATGAAGTCATCGGACGAGAATCCGCGAGGACGATGGGTCGGCTTGTGCTGGACCGTGAAGGGGAATGCGACTCGCTCTCCGTTGCGATGCTCGAGCGAAAAGGTGTACGTCCCAGCTTTGCAATCGGGATGAATCTTCAAGTCGGCGAACAAGTAGTGCCCATTCTCGCTCGAACGATAGTTGTACACCGTCAAGTAAGGGGACTCGGTCCGAATCGTCGTGCCGGGGTAGAGACCTTGCCCCTGAATCAAGAGTCGAACGGGCGACAAGGTTGAGCCCTTCCACCAAGAAGGTGGATCCACCTTTTCGAAGGCAAGGCGGTCATCCGCTTCCGCCCCTTCGTCGGCCCGCAACTCCGCGAAACCATATAGTCCCGAAAGACTCGCCATCGAAATCAAACCAAGACAAATCGATCGTTCAAACCAATTCATAAACGTAGAAAACCCAACGATGAACGAGTGAGAGGATGGCGAGAGGAAACGGCAGAGGATGCTGCCTAAACTCCTTCATTATATTCTGCGCGAAACTTCTTGCCTCTTTCATCATGCAGAAATACCACTATGGGAAGCAACAAAGGTGTCAGGAGTCTTTGTTTGGTATGGCCAAGGCATTTGAATCAATGACTCCTGACACCTTTGTTTGCTTTCGGAGCCAAAGAAGGATTCGATACTAGCGAGTGTTCTCCGATTCGCGTTTGGAGAGATTGGTTTCCAGTTCTCGGGTCGCTTCGTCGGGAGTAAGTTCGATCATCCCCCCATCTCGCCAAATCACGATTTCGGTCTTGGATGCGCGAGCTCGATCGATAACCTTACGACATGCGTCCTCGAACGCGAGGTCTGCTTTCGCAACTAACGACTCTGGATTGTTGCTTTTAATCACTTGGTGCATCCTTTCCCTGGTGCCGAATGCTCTCCCAACGATGATAGTCGAATACCTGTACACTTTCACCCTCAATCTCGGCGATTGGGACCGGAGGAAACGAGGCACCATCGTAGACGCAGACGGCTGAAACGACAGGAATGTACAAAGAGAAGAGATTGCTGAGCCCCCGTGCGTAACGACGCCGAACGACAGATTCGGGAATGTAGTGGCCTCCTTCACGCACGCGTTTGGCGACTCGATTGATGGCCATTTCTGCTGAAGGTAGCCAGAGAAAGTACATGGCGACGCGATATCCCAAGCGACGCCATTCAATTATTGAAGTACGGTAGCTCCTCGCTGCCAGTGTGGTCTCAAACGAGAATGTAGCGCGGGCTGCAACCAGTTCATCGATTCGCTTCAGCATAAGTTCTGAGGCCCGAACGGCCTGTGTCTCTGGCGCAAATGGTGCCAGCCCCGCAGCGCTGCCCCCTCGCTTGCCTAACCAGTCTCCAGCAGATTCAGGGAGGCCAGCAGATTTTGTATGAGGGCGGATCGGTAATCGGTTGGCTTCCCTGAATCGGCTGGAAATAGGGAAGGGACTTGGCTGATCTACAGGTTGGGTTCTCCGAGGCGTGGGCGCCTGCGGCTACCGGTTAAACGCAATACCGTTCAAAGAACGTGGGATAGGCTTCCAGCCTGTCAAGATGTGCCGTTAAGTCGCTAATGCTTGCACTACATGTTGTGCAGCTCGCAGGCAGGATGCCTACGCCACGCGCTTTCCGCTCTGCTTTCGGATTTGAGAACCCTACTCTCTATTCGTCGTGGACAGGGTCGTTCGAAAGGTCACGTTGTTAGGGTGAAACAAAGGTGTCAGGAGTCTTTGTTTGCTCCTGACTCCTTTGTTTGCTCCCAAAGGAGACCCATGCTCGAAGGGAAGCAATCGAATCCGCTTGGTCGGCCGTTTTGTCTGTCCGGATTCGAACAATCCTTGGGAAACGAACGGCGATGCCACTTTTGTGGCGGGGGGAATGTTGCACGTTTTCGAAGGCGATCTCCATGACGATCTCCGGTCGGACCGCATGAACGGGGCCAAATTTTTCCAAGGTGTTGGCTCGGATCCATCGATCGACAAAGCCGATCTCCTCTTCATTCAGGCCCGAGTAGGCCTTGGCAAATGGAACCAACACCCCTTCATCCCAAACACCGAACGTGTAATCGGTGAACAGCGTCGCCCTCCGGCCGTGACCCCGTTGTGCATACATCATGACTGCGTCCAAAGAATAGGGATCCATTTTCCATTTCCACCATAGGCCTGCCGTCCTCCCAACGCCATAAGGGCTATCCAGACGTTTCAACATCAATCCCTCGGCGCCCCGTTCCCTCGCGCACGCACGATCTTCCGCAAGCTGTTGCCAGCTCTCCGCTGACAGCGATGGTGAAATACCGATACATGCAGATCCCATCTCAAGCGATTCGAGCAATCGACGTCTCTCGTGAAACAGGCGACTCCGGATATCTTCCGATCGATACTCCAGAACATCGAATGCCAGAAATCGAACAGGCACCTCTTGCAAGAGTTTAGGGCCAACACGCTTGCGCTGGATTCTCTTCTGAAGCAATGCGAATGGGAGTGGCCGATCGCCCGACCAAGCCAGGATCTCGCCATCCAGAACGGTCCCGTCAGGAAGACTTTGACTGGCGGCCTCGATCTCGGGAAATCGACCTTGCAACAAATCTTCCCCACGCGACCAAAGATACGTCGTATTCTGTCGTCGCACCAATTGCGCACGGATACCGTCCCACTTCCACTCTGCGATGAACTCGGAACGATTGCCGATACTGCCGATCTCTTTCGTGATCGGCTGTGCAAGACAAAACGGATAAGGGCGACTGACGTCGGAATCTCTAGCATCCTGATTCAACAGCCGATCCATCGATTCCGCTGTCGGCACCCACTCACCCATCAATCGGTGCGAGATCGTCTCTGATGACAAGCCAGTCCATTCGCTGATCGCACGCGTCAAAAGCTTCTGACTCACGCCCACCCGAAGATTTCCAGTCAGGAGCTTGTTCATAACAAATCGATGCGCCGAAGTTGTTTTTAACCAGGCATCCTTGAGTAGATCACCCTGCTGTTCCGGCTTCGCATTGACAATCGGTTTCAATATATGTTGTACCCACTCGTCTAGCGACGCTACTTCGGACTCGCCGTCGACAGGAATGATCGACGCCATGGTCTCTGCCAGGTCCCCAACCCATTCGTAGCATTCTTCGAAAAGCCACTCTGGGATCGCACTCGCTGTCCGAGCCGCTTCGCGCAGCGTACGCGCGGCAACGGTCGGGCTCAGCTTGTTGCCCAAAAGGAAGTAGATGGCGTAGGGAATATCGTTCTGAGGGGCACTTCGGAAGTATTGGACCATGGCCTCGATCTTCCGATTCGTGCTTGTGGTTTCATCCAACGCTTGATAGAGCTCGGTGAAGTTCTTCAAGGCGTGGACTCCTCGTTCGAAGGCTCGTCGAGGACGTTGCCGTCTTCCTCACCCGAGAATCGAGTCTCAATGACCTTTGATTCTCGGCCTTGCTCGGACTGATATCGGGACAACACCCCCGTGAATCCATGCGTGACCCAAACCTCTCTCGGCTTGCACTCTTCGATGGACGAAAGCAAATCGCGCCAATCGCAATGGTCGGATAGGACGAATCCGCGATCGATGGCACGGCGTCGCCGCGTTCCTCGAATCCCCATCCAGCCCGAGGCCATCCCTACAGATACTCCGCGGAATCGATCCATCCATGCCGAGTTGTGGGCCGACGGAGGGGCCAGTAGCAACGATCGACTCCAATCATGATTTCTAGGCATCGACGCCACCGATGGTAGCTCCGGCAGGTCAACCCCCGATTCTCGATAAGCGGCGTTCGGGCCCAGAAGAGCACCGTGAACGAACATGTCTTTACTTGCATCCCGACCAGCAGCAGAACAGATCTCTGAGATCAGGCGCTGCGACTTGCCCACAGCATACGCCAGGAGCAGGCTCGGGCGTCGTTCGCTTTGGTTCGCTGACCACCACGCGAGAATCTCATCTACGACCGTCTTCGTTGGCTTCCATCGAAAGACGGGAAGCCCAAAGGTGGATTCGGTGACAAACAAATCGCAAGGAACAGGCTCACAGTTCGCACAGGTCCGATCGCTTTGCCGTTTGTAGTCTCCGGAAACGACCGCCACGACGCCATCCACTTCGATTCGCACTTGGCTAGACCCCAAAATGTGACCCGCAGGATGCAGTGAGACGATGGCTCGGCCCAGTCGAATCCGCTGGCCGTAGCTCAAGGTTTGCAAGGGAATCGCGTTCCCTAGTCGAAGCCGCAACAGAGGGCCTGAGGATTCCGCTGCCAGATAAGCAAGGCTACCGGAGCGGGCATGATCCGAATGCGCATGGGTCACGATCGCGCGGTCGACGGCAGCCCAGGGATCAATATAAAAATCTCCTGCAGGGCAATACATACCACGCGACGAGCACGCCAAGACGTCACCGAACTGCGGCATCTTCCCCTCCGCGTGGCGAGCCGAGCTTCTGCGACCACAGCGCGAGGCCAATCGCTAGCAGGCCCGCAAGGGCGATGCCCGTGAACAAGCCCACCCCGATGGCATCCATCTCCCACCGACCGCGGCCCAGGAGAGTCTGTCTCATGGAATAGATCAGAAGCAGGAGATGAGACGCGGCCAACCAGGTGACCGAATGCCATGCATAGCGCGATCCGATCCAGTCGCAGATCCACGCCCAGATCACGAGCGTTTGGATCGCATGCAGGGTGGCACCATGCGGGAACTTGAGCACGCCTCGATCCCCCATCAGCCCAGGGTCGCCACCTCGCGCCAGCTGGGCACTCCCCTCGATGGTGATCCAAATTCCCAGAGCACAGGAAACCAGCAAAAAGAACATCCCCCACCGATGCCCAGCCACACGAGCAACCGGAATAGGCCTGAAAGCACCAGGGAAAGCCGATCGCAGCGCGAGATACGCGATGATCAGCACCGCCGTCAGGATCAGGACCAACATCGCAAACTCGATCGTTGCATTGAGCGGTCCGCTGCGGTTAAAGTGGCTGCCTTCCCCCCGCCAAGGTTGAATGGTGATCAGGAACACTTCCAACGTCAGAGTACTGCAAAGGACCGCTCGAAGCCAAGTGTCTAGACGTCTGGGACGTAACTCATCCAGGAGCAATAGGAGCGACGCAAGGGTTACGCCGGTCGAGATTCCGAAGAGGATCGGCTTGCGAAACGAAATCGGGTCTTCCCAGAGTTGCCTTGACAGATACTGAATCGGGAGATGAACGATCCCTATCAGGAGCAACACCGCCGCCGCTAGCATGTCCCATCGTACTAAATTGAATTTGCTCACCAGTGGCTCTTAGGAGGAAGGAGCATGGAACCCGTTCACATCGTTTGGTTCAAACGTGACCTGCGCATCCGCGATCATGCCGCGCTCGCGTATGCCGCGGCCCAAGGGCCCGTACTGCCGCTGTATGTTTTTGAACCGGATCTGTGGCGTCAGCCCGAAATGGATGCAACACATCTGCAGTTTATCACGCAATCGCTATTGGAACTTGCTCGGGAATTGGAATGTCTCGGAACCAAACTGATCATTCGACGCGGTGATATTGTAAGCGTCCTGGAAAGCCTCAAGTGGGAAATGGACATCGCCGCAATTCACAGCCACGAAGAAGTGGGTGGCCGATGGACTTTCGAACGGGATCGAAGAGTCAAGCAGTGGCTCGCGAGCCATGGAATCCCATGGCGGGAAACTCCTCAGTGCGGCGTGGTGCGAGGCCTCAAGTCGCGAGATCGATGGGCTTCCCATTGGAAAGCGTGGATGCAGAAAGAGATTCCGCTCGTTCCGAAAAGTCTCAAGGGGACTTCGAACGTTGTTTCCGAATCGATCCCATCCGCGACCGAATTGCATTTGGCACCAACGCTGGGCTCTTCGTGCCAAGTGGGCGGGATATCGCATGCGCGATTGCTGCTCGATTCGTTCCTCGAGGATCGAAGTTCGGAGTATCGGACCAAGATGTCGAGCCCCCTGTCGGCGGAATCGCACTGCAGCCGATTGAGCCCCTATTTGGCGTGGGGCTGCATCAGTATCCGCGATGTCTTTCAAGCTGTTCAACAGCGACAGGATGCACTCCATGCTGCGAAGGCCGACGGGATGAAAGTCGAGCGATCTCGCTTGCAGTCACTGGCTTCCTTTCAGTCGCGATTGTCCTGGCACTGTCACTTCATGCAGAAGCTCGACGATGAACCAGAGTTAGAGTTTCGAAACATGTGCCGCGTTTTTGATGGTATGCGCGAGGACCACTTTCGAAGCGACTACTTCGACGCCTGGTGCCGCGGCCGGACAGGTTATCCGATGATCGATGCATGCATGAGGTATCTGCATCACCATCGATGGATCAATTTCCGAATGCGAGCCATGCTCGTCAGTTTCGCGGCATACCATCTCTGGCTCCATTGGCGTGAGCCGGCATTGTTTTTGGCAAGGCACTTTTTGGATTTCGAACCAGGCATCCATTATCCCCAGGTTCAAATGCAGTCAGGCGTGACCGGGATCAACACGGTCCGAATCTATTCACCCGTCAAGCAAGCCATGGATCAAGACCCGGACGGAACCTTTGTTCGTACCTGGCTCCCGGAGTTGGAGCATGTACC
>JALOQW010000361.1 GCA_025459275.1 Pirellula sp. | reverse complement strand
CCACTGGGGTCAAGGTTCAGGCTTGCGGGGATTGTCACTTGCTCAACTTCGGGCTGTTCGCCACCCCCGAACGGAATTTGATCTTCGATATCAACGATTTTGATGAAACACTGCCAGCTCCTTGGGAATGGGACATCAAACGGCTGGCGGTCAGTTTTGCTGTTGCAGTGCGCGACATCCAACTTGGAGACAAACGTGCGGAGGATGCTGCGGTCGAATGTGTTCGCGCTTATCGGGAGCGATTGCGGGAGCTCTCCAAGATGAGCCCTCTGGATGTCTGGTACGATCGCTTGGATTCCCAGACGATCATTGACATGGCCCCTGACGCTAACATCCGAGAGATTCGCGAAGATGTGGTCGCCAGGGCCAAGCTTCGCATCAGCGATTACCTTTATCCGCAAATCAGCGAGGAGATCGCAGGACGCCGTCGTTTGATCGACCAACCGCCGACGATGTTTCATATCACCCGGGAACAGGATCCGGAAATGGATTCGATCGTCCATGAAGCATTGGCGGAGTACCGATTATCCCTACCGGACGAGCGTCGTGTTCTTTTCGATCGTTACAGCCTGGAAGATGTTGTCATTAAAGCGGTGGGCATTGGCAGTGTCGGCACCCTGTGCTTTGTCGGGCTCTTTTTTTCGGCTGAGAATCACCCTTTGTTGCTTCAATTCAAGCAAGCCTGTCCCTCGGTTCTGGAACCTTACGCGGGCAAGAGTCGTTACGAGAATCATGGTCAACGCGTTGTCGTGGGACAGCGGCTGATGCAGTCAGCCAGCGACATTTTTCTCGGTTGGATGCGAGGTCGGCGCGGTCGCGATTTCTACATACGACAACTTCGAGATATGAAAATGTCCGCTCGCATCGAAGAAGGTGCAACAGCTCAGCAAACGACCTTGTACGCGGAACTGTGTGGCCGAACCTTGGCCCACGCACATGCCAAGTCAGGCGATGCTGCGTTGATCAGTGGCTATCTTGGCAAATCCGATGATTTCGACCAGGCGATTGGTTCGTTTGCTTTAGCGTACGCTGACCAAAACGAACAAGATCATGCAGCACTAGTAGCAGCAGTCAAAGCAGGTACCATCCAAGCGACAGAGGAGTAGTGAATCAGCCTGTCTTCCTCAGATTAACCATGGAGGGTATCAATTCGAGGGTGGGTATCGACGCAATGTGCCGAAACCAATGAGGGGAAGACCAACGACGCGCGTTGCGTATTCCCGATAGGGAGTCCCTATGTATCGAAGCAGTCGCTGATCCTTGAAATAGCTTCCGAGATAAATGTACATGGTCCAGACTGCGGTCAGTAACGCATGGTCCAAGGTCATTGTCGGAGTGAACCAAATCAAGCCGAGGAAGCTCATGTAGACCGGATGTCGCATCCATCGATAGACGCCACGCGTCACAAAAGGTCGGACCGGCGGTTTGGTTTGAATCAGCCAATACCACCACTGCGTCAGCCCCGTTTGGTATCCGAGTCCAGTTAGCCAAAGGCTGTAGAGCAGTGCAACCCATGATGCATAAAAGAGAGCCACAATTCCGATCGCGGTCCAACCCTCTGCGTGCCATACCGTATCGTCCGAACGGATCCAGAAATGAAACATCACGAGCAGACTAACGCACGTAGTGCAGCAATGAACACATCCCAGCATACCCGATGGTAGATATCGCTTGATGCGGGTCTGTACCGGCGGTGCAAGCAAAATGCTATGCGGGACCGCGAATCCGATTGCGAGCGCCAGATCTCGGAGTACCCAGTGTGAACCGATGCTTTCTGATCCGTAACGCAGAAAGAGGAACAGGTACACTACTGTGAACAAGAACAGTAACTGCGTGCCAACACCGAATACAATTCCAAGCATACGGTAGACCGTATGTCCGTGTTCCCAAGCTTGGGGCCGAGACCCGGCATGGGCCGGTACCAGCGATTTTGGCATCGAATCAATGGTGTGCGTCATTTCGTTTTCTCTGCGATAAAGAAACCGTATTCCATAGCACCGGTTTTGTATGCTTTAAGAATGGCGTCGAAATGATCGAGGAAAAGGACGTGATTCTTTCCAAGCACTTTGGCGAGATGTCGCACACGTGTACGCTCAACCCGCTGTTTGCAGATCTCCCATGTCCTTTCGACTTTACGTGTCCATAGCCCGGATTGCACGATTCGAAAGCCGGCGTTGACAAACCAAGTCTCGTAATCGGATCTGCTACCTAGGGAAGGACAGAACATTCCTTCGCAAACACGTACGGCTTGCGATTGCTGCTCCTGGGACATAGGGTCCTCACCTGCGAGCCAAGCGCACAACGCGAACCGTCCGCCTGGTTTCAGCCAACCACCAGCACGCTGAAAAAACTTCGGCTTGTCGAACAAATGTTCGGTGCACTCGATGCTCCAAACAAAGTCGGTCGATTCCGCCGGGAACTCGATCGTTTCCGCATCGGCGCATCGAAACTCCGGTCGAGGTGACACGCCGGTTGCCCATGAACTTACGCTGGCCCAATGGCGCTGTACTGGACTGAGCGTGACTCCAGTCACCTTGCACTGGAGATTTTTTGCCAGCCACTGACTTGAGCCACCCATGCCGCATCCGATGTCGTACACGCGGGCGCCACGAAAGATCGCAGCCAACGATGCTAGATTCTGCGTTAGACGAACCTGCGCATCATGTGAAGGCTCGTCTGCGTCCCAGTATCCATGGTGGATATGCGGCCCCCAAAGCAGTCGATAGAAGAGCGTGCTGATGTCGTAGTGATTCTGAATCACTTGCTTTTCGATGTTTGGGCATTCAATCATGGGGCGGGTGCTACCCAAAGATCTCCGGTGATGACCAATTCGTCTTTGACACCGACGGCTCCGAGCATTTTACTGAAGGGTTTGATGCCATAATCTGATTGGAGGATCTTGAAGGAGCCTCGAACATGATGCCAACCGTTCTTCTCTTCAACGTCACAAGGAATAATCACGTGGCGTCGTGTTGAGTGCAACGTAAAATCCCCTTCAAGTTGATATTCCGGTAATCGCCGCGCCGTCGTCTTGCCCGTGGGGGTCAACACAGCATTCTCCAGTTTGGCTTCAGGGTACTTCTTGATGTTGAGTATCTCAGCACCCAGCATGTTTTCATTCACTTTGGACCGGGTGGCAGCATCCGTTGTGCCGCTTAATCGAAGAGCTTTTCTGGCGTTATCGCTGTCGGCATCAAAGGTCGTCATGTCGAACACAAGCGTTCCTGAGCGGGGTTGCTGTGTGAATAGTGAACCTGCCTTCAGTCGACCCTCAACTGCATGCTCGTGTCCCACGAGGCCAGATTTGTCGACGAAGATGTAGACGCGGCTAAAGTCGAGGTTCACATCTCCCGGCGCGGGTGTTGTCTGACTTTCTGACGTCTCCTTGCTAGCAACCTGTCCATTGCAGATGGGACTGCAAAGCAATGCGAATAGAATCCCGAAACCAAACAGTAGATATTGGTGTTTGCCATTCATGCGGTTTGCTTGATCCCCTCCGTGGTGTGGGACGATGGTCGTCGATGGGGCTAGTTATAGTCGCATTGCACGATGTACTGAAACCACATTTGGCGACAATTTCCATTACAAATCATCAATTAGACCGCGTCGCCAAGACTCACTAGAATGCGCACGATCGCGGTGTCGAAACCCGCACGCGAGTGTTCCTTTCTAATGCTGCCATTCCGCACTCCTTAGAGTCGCATCGTTGAAACTGCTTTATCGACTTTCGTTTGTTTGCAGCGTCGTGGTGGCGACGTTGATGCCGTTGGCGATCTGGGCGGTGATCCATTTGCCCATCGGTTCTGCAGATGTTCATGAGTGGCTTCCAGAGGGGCGAAGTGAGCGGTTGCGATACGAAGCGTTCACGCAACAGTTTGGTAGCGATCACGTGGTTGTTCTGTCCTGGGAAGATGCGAGGATCGATGACCCGCGAATGCAACGACTCGAACAAGAATTCGATCGATCGGCTACCTTCTCACAGTACTTTTTGAGTTACACGTCTCCAAGGAGGATTGTCGAGCAGTTGCGTGCCGAACCGCTCAGTCTTTCGCGAGGGGATGCCATTGATCGACTTACTGGAGTCTTGATAGGAGCCCATGGCAATGCAGCCATGGTGTTGATGGTGTCTCCTTACGGAGTGGACCATCATGCGGAAACCATTGAATGGTTGCGAGCAACTGCCGACTCCGTACCAGAACTGGGGCGCGACGCCTTGCGACTCGTCGGGCCCGTTTACGAGGCGTATGCAGTCGACGTTGCTGCGGAAGCGAGTCTGAAGCAACTGGTCCTTCCTTCGACACTGCTTGGAATACTCGCATGTTGGTTTTGTGTTCGCACGCTGCGCGGCATGATTGTGGTGATGCTGTTGGCGGGGATCGGGCAGTTGCTGATGATCGCGATCGTCTATTACGCCGGTTATCAATTCAGCGCCGTTCTCATTGTGTTGCCGACATTGGTCTTCATGCTCACGCTGGCTGGAGCCGTTCACTTGATGAATTATCGCATGGCCCCAACGGTTCCTGCCGATTTTACCGATGGGACCAAAGCCATACGTATAGGATGGAAGCCATGCCTTTTGTCGAGCGGGACCACAGTCCTTGGTATGGGTTCTTTGATCACCAGCCAGCTCGCTCCAGTCCGCCAATTTGGCGCGTTCTCTGCGATCGGATTGGTGCTTGCGACGGGGGGCCTGTTGCTCCTATTCCCTGTAGTATCGGATTGGATCTGCTTTCGACACGCAACTCATTCACGGACAGAATCAAGAGATCGATGGTGCGAGAAATCGTCCAGGCGTTGGCTCCGTAGATATTCGTATTGGCTGGAGAGTCATTCAACCACGATTGTTGGGGGCAGCATCATTGTCTTGCTCGCAAGTTGCATCGGCCTGACGCAGCTCCGATCCTCCACCAAGTTTTGCGACATGTTTCCACCTTGGCATTCCACTCACGAAGACATGGTTTGGTTTGAACAAGAGATAGGCCCTATCGCCTCGGTGGAGGTCCTGATGCGGTACCGACGGTCTGAAAGTGAAGATATCCTCAACGAAATTCGTGATTTGGAAC
>JALOQW010000360.1 GCA_025459275.1 Pirellula sp. | reverse complement strand
GAACAGCATGGAAAAGCTCTTACCGCTCCCCTGCGTATGCCACACAACCCCTGCGCGGCGATCACCCGGTTGCCCACGGTGGACGCGCCCCAACTCGTAAGGCAACGGCTTCTCATGAACCTCTTCGGTATTGGCCAGCCCGCTCGCCCGGACGGTTTCTTCCACTGCGGCATTGACCGCATGGAATTGGTGGTAGCCTGCGATGATCTTGTGAATTGATCCGCGATCGGGGTCCTCTTCGAAGACGATGAAGTGCTGAAGCAAGTCGAGAAATCGGCTCGGTTCGAAGACCCCTTTGATCAGAGTCTCTAGTTCCAATGCATACTTTGGGGCATCTCCTTCGCCACTCACGGTACGCCAGACCTTGAACCACTCTTGATTGGCGGTCAGGGATCCGATGCGAGCCTGCAACCCGTCGCTGATCACCATCGATGCGTTGTACTGGACTAGCGATGGGATCTCGGCCTTGTACGTTTGGACTTGCGCATACGCCGCCCAGATGGTCGCATCTTCGTCGGTCGCATTCTTCAGTTCAATTAGTCCCAAGGGCAAGCCATTGACGAAGACGACGATATCTGGGCGTCGATTGTGTTGGCCTTCGATCACAGTGAACTGGTTGACGGCCAGCCAATCGTTTTCTGCTGGGTTGTCAAAGTCGACGAGACGAACATGGTCCCCGGCGATCGAGCCGTCGGCGCGGGGGTATTCCACTTCGACCCCATCTCGGATCATTTTGTGAAAGGCGCGGTTGGTTTGAATCAAAGATGGCGATCCGACGCGAAGCGTTTTCCTGAATGCCTCTTCCCGGGCCTCTGCCGGTATCGCGGCGTTCAATCGTTCAATCGCGTCTCGGAGGCGATCCAACAAGACGACTTCATGAAAATTCGCTCGCTCAGCGCCGTGCTCGCCTGGAGCCAATTCGGGCCCATTGGCAATGGCGTATCCAATGGACTCGAACCATTCGAGTGCAGCCTCTTCGAGATCCGATTCGCTCAGGCTCATTGGTTCACGCGGAGGCGCGGAGACGCGGAAGTAGGAAGATCGTTCACAATTCTCTTCAGGCCTTCTTTGAGGGTTGGTGCGCCGAAGTTGATGAGTAACCCGACTCTCAGATCCATCAATCGCAGGTAGGTTAGGACTTGTTTACTATGGACAGGCGCCAGATTCTCAACAGACTTGAGTTCGACCACGACAGTGCTCTCTACCAGTAGATCGACTCGGAAGCCTTCGTCGAAGTCCATTCCATCGTAATTGAAAGTCACCGCTTTTTGCCGCTCGACCTTGAGTCCTAATCGCTCGAGGGACCTTGCCAGTACCGCTTCATAGACGGATTCCAATACCCCCGGTCCGAGCCCCACGTGGATCTTGTAAGCCGCATCGACAATCGCTCCAGTGATATCATCGATTTCCATGGTCTCAACTCCGCATCTCCGCGTCTCCGCGTGCAGTCCCGCTTCTGAATTCACACTGTTTCTTAAACGCTAGCCACAGGTTGCGGACACATTCGAAGCAATGGGTTGAAAGGCTTCCCCTGAACATGGTTCGAAGCCGGTGGGCCAGCAAGCATGCATCCCACACAGCAATCGTTGCTGAAGTGGCGCGTCGTGGTTTACCTGCTCCACGTACAGCTTGATAAAGCTTACGTCGCACGACCGAAACAGTTCCCATACTTCGGCGGCCAAGTAACGTGGGACATATCCCAACATCGCGCGGTCCGTTTCATTACGAATGGCCACCGCGTTGGGATCGTAGGGATTTTGCAAATCGAGCATTAGATAAAGCCGTTCGCCTGCCTCCAAGGATGCAATTCGATTCAACACTCCGGAACTCATCCACCGCAATCCATGCACGAAAAATTTGTTGAAGTAGCATCCATCGCTGGAAGGAATGGGACAGGGAAACACTTCAACTGAGTCGGTCGCCTTCTTCCCTTCGGTGACACCCAATACCAGAATCGGATCGGGGTGTGAGTTGGGTGCAAATCCACCCCATCGCAGGAATCTTTCATATTCAGGACGCTGCTCTCCAAGCAGCCGATTTGCAAACAAAGGAAACAGATCTTTGGATTCGTAGACCTCGTCGAGAATTGGCATCTCGGTGAACGGCTTGAACCCTTCGAGAGTTCTCGCCCCCCGAGTGTAGTAAAACCGGTAGACACCGTCATCGTGCTCTAATCGCCCGACCGGTCCCCAGCCCTGATGCGATTCGACTTGGTGACGCCATGCAACGTACAATGCGGTCTTCATTGGATTTCCATCTGCAAAATGCGTTTTTTATTCTCGTTCAACAATTCTACTGAAAACTGCCTGGCAACATCCGAAATTCGAGTGCTCGGAACTCGATCTATGATCTCTCGCACGCTGGATGTATCGATCGCCTCCAGTCGCCGCATCCACGCTTTGGCAGCATGGGGGGCATGGAACGCGAACGCTTCAAAGCACTCCAGTGTCCCCAAAGTCTTGTCGGACGTAACATCGGCATAACAAGCCGACTTGGCCTTGGTCACATAGACTGCCATCGAGCGATTGCGGTCACGCGTGGTCAATCGTTCATGACGCTCTTGATCGGTCAATAATCGATCACTGTTGAAGCCAATATCGTCAGATGGTGGACCTCCGCGCTCATCCACGGCCTCGGCGGCCATGGCTAAGCAACGCGAGCGGTGAATGCGCGCTTGGCGAGCGGTGGGTGTGAACCCACTGTTTCTTGAATGGGGGACGATCGAGTGGCGGAGATTGGTAGTAATGGGAGGTGGGTACTCGATGCAAGAAACAGGGGACTGACGTCCCCCGCTCGCCGGGAGGGCGCGCAGCCCATCGCTTCACGCATACTCGTTTACGAGTCGGCGAACGATTTGCTTGGACTCGCCGAAGCTCACAATCGCAACGTCAAGTCCGGAGTCCGAGTACATGTCCAAGGCTCGACGGATCGCGGAAAGAATCCATTCTGGATTGTTGCCAAAGACACCGCCCCCCAGCAGCGTTAGGAACAGTCTGTTGCAGCCTGTTCGATGTCGGTGGATGATCGAAGCGCAAATCGTGGCCTCGTAGGCGGCTTCCAAGACAAGTGTAGCGAAATCCCTCCAGTCCTCCGGAGGATGAGTTGTGTAAGCCACGGGCATTGCCGAGCAATAGGCTTGGGTGACAGAGTGTGCTGTATTGCCCAGCGTAACCTGTGTATCCCATTGAATTCCAATTTGAAGTGCCTGGCGAACGCGATCCCGCTCCTCGTGGTTCATGTCGGCAAGCGTGTTACGGATTTCTTCTAAGCCGGCAGAGGTAGGCAATGCGTAGCCGTTCACCATTTTCCAAAGTCGCTGCTGCGAGTTATCAAGCAATGCGCCAATACCAGCCAAACAATCGATTTGGTTGTGTGCCGACTGCCCGATCTGACCATTCACTTGAGCAAAGTAATTGCGAAAGATCGTACCAGCCCCAGCAGCGATGGCGCACGCCGGTCCTTGAGTAAGGTCCTCTTCATAAATCCCGACGCCGCACTCAGGAGTGATTCCAGGCGAGGTCATCTCCAAGAGATTGAATTGAGAGGCAAGGTGTTGGACATTCGCAACAACTTCGCTGACGGAAATCGGTCCCTGTTTCTCGTGCACGTTGCGGACACGTTCTCGCAATTCTGCAAGTGTTGGCGTTTCGAGACGTCCGCATTGCCACGATCTGCCGTTACGTCGGGAGTGCAGACGATCCTCGTCAACCCAGAGCTCGCTTCGCACTTGCTCAGGGGTTTCTTCCGAGAAGTCCACAAGGTCTTCAAACCATGTCATGAGTCACTCCCGGAGGATTCGGTTCGGCAGCATTCGAGCACGAGGGACGGCATTGGCCTCACGTACGGTTTCCTAAGAAATTGGACATTCGTTCGTTGGATAGTGTACGATAGACACTGGCGCGTCGCGTCGGTTGGTTCCCTCGTTCTAGCGATTGGAGAATACATCGATGAGATCCATTGCCTCTTGGTTCGTTGTAGCGATCGCCAGTTGCTATTGTCACCCCGATGCCCTCGGACGAATCGGCGGCGATTGATAACTATCAACGTTTCAATCTGCAGTACACAGCATCCATTCGTGTCCACGAACGAAAATTTGATAGCCTGCAATCCGAACCCTCATTCCTATAACGACACCATGCGCGTCACTGGCTCTCGGACCGAAGGTAAGTGATGATGCCTGCGATCGCCTCCGGTGCAACGAGTTGTTCAAATCCTTCGGGCATCAAGGATAACTTCGACATTCGGAAGTCGGTCAGTTGCGACTTAGGAGTGCGTTCGACCCGGCCCGCGGTATTGACCCATTCGATGGTAGCATCATCTTCGCGTAGCTTCAGTCCGGTGATGATTTCCTCATCCTCGGTTCGGGCTTGGAATGCCCAGTACTTCTCTTCGACGGAACGATGCGGATCCAAGATCGCTGTCATCCACGCTTCATTGGTCCAATGAATCAGGCCCTTGAGATTTGGGCCGACGCTTTCCTGAACTCTGCCGTCCTTCGTTTGGGGTTCGTGGCAAACCGCGCAGTGTTTTTGATACGCCATTTTCCCTTGTTGAATATCGGCTTGTGATGGCCATCGTTCCAACGCTTGTCGCACGATCGCGGCTCGATCGCTTCCTGGCGGTGGACCGAACAACTCGAGAACCCGCTTCGAGGAGGCGCTTTCCGGAACCTGACGCAAACGCTGCACCGATACCGCATCGATGTCCTCACGTGGGATTCTGCCATCACCAACCGTATCCAACAGCATCGGAATGGAATCGAGACGACTGGTCCATTCGGTCAAAACCGTGGAACGAGCGTCGTTGCTGAGCTTGCTCCACACACTCGCCAACTGCTCGAGGGCTTGATCGCCCGTGCGAGCCAACGACAAGGCAAGCTTGCGGTCCAACTCCGGCGAGAATTGCTTCTGGAGAGTTTCGAGAAAAAGTCGATGATACTGGCCCCAAGCTTCACCCATTCTGGTTTGAACCAGATCGATCGCCGCAGACGCCATCGAGTTGGTAGGGGATTGCCCCGACAAGGATTGGCATGCGTCCGCCACCAGTTGATCCATGGCCCCTGCGTCCAAGTCCGCCGTGTTGGATGCGGCGAACTGACGTCCCAAGATGAAATGCCACGCAGGTCGAACGCCGGAGGACTTGGAGATGGAGGCCAGTAGCGTTCCTCGATACTCTGAGCTGATACCAACGACGAGACGTTCCAGAAGGGGTTGAATCGATAATCCGTCTTCGGTTGCTGAGGGCATGGCACCATTCACCAAGGCTTGAACGATCCCATCGACGGAACCGGGGGCCAACATGCTGGTCATGTCCAGGACCCAAGGATCCGCTGCATGCAATGACAACGCGTGTGCGATGGATTGAGCGTCGGCGCGCTGTGCGACACTCCCTTCGATCGCCATCGCCAATGCCATGGAAGCCGATTGTTGCCAATGCTCGGGTCGCACCAACTGCCAAAGCTGGCTGCGTAAGGCAGCCGATTCAGGCGCCCGATCCAACCAGCGCACCGTCGCCTCAGCCACCCGAGGATGCACATCACCAAGACGCTCTTCAATCAGCTTCTGGGTTGCAGTCCCCATAGCGATGGAGGTTGCAAAGGCTCGAAGTCGAACTCGGGGATCCATGTCCTCGGAAGCCATTCGATTCAACGAATCTACCGCGCCTTCAGAAAGTCTTTGATCTTGATGACGCGAGATCATTTCTTGCTGCGCGAGGTCCGCTTGAGCGGAACTAACACTCGCGATGTACTCAAGTAACTCAAGCTCGCTAAGTTTTTTACCATTTGGAAATGCCCAAGGCTTGAAGTCATTTCTTCGAATCCGATAAATGCGGCCCGCCGTTTCGCCTGCACGAAGATTCATACGCCGTTGCCACTCCTCGGGAATCCATTCCGGATGTTCGATGACATAGCGATACATATCCACGATCCATAGCGTACCATCCGGCGCATTCTCGATTCGAACGGGGCGGAACCAAGGGTCACGGCTGCGTACCCAATCCGATTGAACATCCTCGGTGGACCGAACTGCAGCCCACGTTGCACCGCGTGGCACCAATTCGAAGCGCGCGACCAGATTGTGGACCGGTTCGCATACCAGTGCCCAGTTGCGCATGGCTTCCCCTTGGCCCGGGCCTCTATTGACGATCGTACTGCATGCTGACGTGAATCGATTGACCGCATACAGATCATTGAATCGATCTGCTTGCTGGCTGATCGGGAACACGCGAGGAATGCTTGGCGGATCGGTCATCCAATGCAGTCGCTTCCAAGGGGCTTTGCCTCCGTAGTTTGCCCATTTTTGATCGACCACATAATGGAACATGGGAAAACTGTTTTCGTTGCCAAACCAAGTCGCGAAGTCGTCGGTGGCGCGAATGTATTGCGAGTCCCCCGTTTCCAGTCGCATCGTCGCCGAATCGGGATCCAAGCTGATATCGAACCCGGAAACGGGATGGATGACTGGATGACTCTTGGTCAGGACTCCGTCGCCGGTTGCCGTGATCTTGTCGGCGCCACCCCCTGTTCCAAAATACAAGCGATGGTCCATGCCGTACGTGAATCCGTGGACTCGATGTTGAGGATTGCCTTCGGGAAAACCTGTGAGAAGAACCTTGCGTTCATCCGCGACTCCATCGCCATCGGTGTCGCGCGCGAAGAAAACATCGGGTGCGCAGGCGACGACAGCTCCGTCCCGCCATGGATAGACGCCGGCTGGGTAGTTCAATCCATCGAGAAAGACCTGAACTTGATCCAACTGCCCATCACCATCGGTGTCTCGCAACGTCTTGATGCATCCGGTGCGACTCCCACCGGACGGGTAGTCAGCCATCTCGACCACCCATACGCTGCCATCGACTCCGAATGCAATGTTCACCGGATCCATAACCATCGGTTCATGAGCCATCAGTTCGACCGCGAATCCTTCGGGGACTTGAATCGAGGCCAACGACTCTTGAGGAGACATTGGTTCATCAGCCAGGCGTTCTTGGCGGGTCATTTGCAAGACCCGATCGACGATCGTATCTTCGGTACCAGTGCTCCAACGTCCGGGTTGTAGGTAATAGAGCATCGATCCATCGACTTCATAGCCTCCTTCGCCGCGCACCCGTTCACTCGCAACGTAGGCGAACACATCATCGACATAGGCCGCGACCCACACATTCTTGAATTGGCTTAACTCCCGTTCGAACCGGATCTGATAGTCCACCACAACTTCACCACTCATGAAGATCCAGACCAGGTCGCTTCCAAAGGTCCATAGATGGACTGGGGCGGGATACGACTCGGGGATCCTGTCCTTGCGCGTCAGCAAATCGAGCCAGTGATTTGCAAAGTTGCGTTCATGAGCTGAAGGGCTTTCACGCATCTCTTCCAATTTTTTCTTGCTCGGGCGCTCCGAAGCCAACGCAATGAGTGCGAAGGACGTTTGCGTGGGGTGAGGCAAGGCGTTGAGTTCCTGCTTCAAAACCTGTTGGACGGCTTCGGCCATCGCAGCTCCATGCGCCTTGGCATGCTCCATCGAGCCGCGTGGATTCGGGTTTGCGTCTGCACCGCAACCGATGATTGGAAGAGCAACACAGCCCGGCATCGATGATTCGAGTTGTGCGGCAGAGATCCCTGCCCAATCGCCACTCAATCGGTTGTCCTCAGGTGAAATCGAAGTGCAATGGCATGCGTACTGATATGCAACAGCCAATGGATTACCATCGGCCCCAAGGATCCGGAGGACGCGTACGGTTCGATCCACGGGACCATCGCTGACTGTGCCGAAACCGACCCACTGTTTTCCTTGCAACTGCCTGCGGTTGATCGCAAAGTCGGCAGTCCCGAGTCCATAATCGACTGTTGCTTGCTGGCGATGGCTCGAAGCCTGGAGAATCACGTCAACGATTTTGCGACCCAAGCTCTCCGTGTAACGGATCATTTCCTCTTTCTGAGGGCCATCGATGGGATTGCCAAACAAGTTCGGAATGGTCGCGTCCAGATGCGGAGCAGTATGCGAATGGGTGGTGCAAAGCACGATGCGTGATCGGGAGATCCCCAACTTCGAGGTAACTTCACCGACAATCTGTTCGGTCAAGCTAGCAGAGATTCCGATGGCATCGATGGAAACGAGGATCAACGGTTGGCTTTTTCCATCCTCGGGTTCGAGAACCAATGCGCGGACAAAGAGTCGATCCTCAATAGCTCGATACGGTTCCGACCTTGCGGCATATCCGCTGAGTCGCACCGGCGTGTCTGGCGTAATGTCTACCTTGGCAACACCGGCAAGCCAACCTGGCCGCCCCGAAGCTTGAAGAGAGGTGTTGCCTGATAGCGAGAAACATGCAGCGAGCATGACAAGTGCGAGATAGGTCCGCATGAAAAAGGCTGGCGAATGGATCATGAGAATTGGCCTCGGAAACGAGATACCTTGTTCGCTGGTTCGTTCGACGTGAGGATTTCACTATAGCAAACCTTCGACCAGGTAGCACGTCGGAGGGTAGGAGGCGCTGAAGAATGGGTTGCGGCACCGGACGGCTCACTTCGTATCGCGAGACCGGACTACTCACTTCGTATCGCGGCACCGGACGGCTCGCGCCGTTCCGCTTGCAAGGCTCGACACAAATGCAGA
>JALOQW010000359.1 GCA_025459275.1 Pirellula sp. | reverse complement strand
ATGACAGCGCTGTTTACTGAGACCGACGTTCGATGCTTGGCTGTAGCTCCCCCGCGCATAAGCAAGGGAATTCACAGCGCCCTGGTCATCCCCCCGCCCATCGCAGCCACGTTCGTCGTGGGACCCGAGAATCGTGCTCTGCTTGAACTCTTCCATCCCGATTCGATTACCAACCTCGCCGATCGCTCACCAGTCGTGCTGGTGGGAGCAAGCGGGACGGGCAAGACGACGATGGCAGCCTCGCTCTTGGGGTGCTGGCTTCAAGAGGAGCCTGCGAGAAAGTTGACCCTCACTAGCGCCATCGAGTTCAGTCGCGCACTGACTCGCGCGATCAAGTCGGATGACATGCAGCGATTCCGCCAGTTGCATCGGGAGTGTGACGGCCTTTTAATCGATAACGTCCATGAACTAGCCGGCAAACCGGTCGCTCAAGAGGAATTCCTCGCGACGATCGATGCTTTGTCATCACAAGGCCGTTGTGTGATCGCCACGTCAACAGAACTTCCGATGATGCTCAGCGGATTGCTCCGTTCCCTTCAAAGCCGTTTGAGCGCGGGGCTAAGTGTGGTTCTGCAACCCCCAGGCAAAGAGGCAAGGTATCTCCTTCTGAAACAAATCGCTGAACACGCCGGACTAGGTATCGAGCCCGATCTATTGCAACCCATCATGGATGCTGAAGACGGAGAACGGACCGCTGTTGAACTGAAAGGGATCTTGATTCGATGGTCCCATCAGTTGCGATTGAATCCCACTGCCTCTGTTCGACCTGCCAAGGCGGTCGATCGCATTCTGGACTCAGCCAATGCGCCTTCGGTTTCTCCTCATGATATCGTCAAAGTGGTATGCAAAGAGGTAGGAATCGCAATGGATCAATTGATTGGCCCCTCACGAAAATCCAGCACCGTTCGCGCTCGAGGACTGGCCATGCTCTTGATCAGGCAACTGACTTCCGAGTCTTATGAAAGCATCGGAGCCTTTTTCTCAGGCCGCGACCACACGACGGTCATGCACGCATGCAAAAAGACGGAGTCGGAATTATCCTCAGACATCGAGTTATGTCGCATCCATGATCGTATTCGCCTCCGGTTTCGTCGCTCCCGCTAAACTTTCTCACCTATGAAATCCCTCCTGCCTCTCGCGACCATCTCGGTCTCGCTTCTGATCTCGTCTTGGTCCCACGCGCAGCATTCGCAAGGACACCAGGACTACGATCCCGCACGGTTTGAGAAGACCGTAATCGCCTCTTCGCTGATCCAGCCAATGGAAATGGCCATTGCGCCCGATGGCGTGGTCTACTTGATCGAATTGGGCGGTAATATCAAAGCCATCGATCCGAGATCATCAGAGGTTCGCACGATCGGCAAAATCTCGGTGACAACCGAACAGGAAAACGGACTGATCGGTATCGCCCTGGATCCCCATTTCGAATCGAATCGATGGGTATATTTGCAGTATTCCCCCCCCGATTTTCCGGGCCAACATGTGAGCCGCTTTACGATCCGGAACGATGGCACGTTGGATATGGCTAGCGAAGTCCTAGTCCTCAAATACGAAGAGCAACGCCAGGAGTGTTGTCATCACGCAGGCTCGATGGAATTTGGTCCGGACGGTTGTTTGTATATCGGCACCGGAGATAACACCAATCCGTTTGGTGACTCGCAAGGATTCGCTCCCATCGATGAACGAGACGGTCGGAGCGCATTTAACGCGCTGAGAACGTCGGCCAACACCAAGAGCTACAATGGCAAAATCCTCCGTATCCGCCCATTGCCTGATGGAGGTTACGCGGTCCCAGATGGCAACCTCTTCCCCAAAGACGGCTCGGTCGGCTTGCCAGAGATTTATGTCATGGGTTGCAGAAACCCATGGCGACTGAATCTTGATCGTCGCACTGGATTTCTTTACTGGGGAGATGTGGGCCCCGATGCAGGTGGAGATACCGATCGAGGACCGCGCGGATACGATGAAGTCAACCAGGCCAGAGCGGCTGGCAACTTTGGTTGGCCTTTGTTCATCGGAAACAATCGCCCTTACCTTCAGGTCGATTTTGCCAAAGGCTCTATTGGCAATGCTTTTGATCCCTCCGCTCCTATCAACTTTTCTCGATTCAATACGGGTGCTCACACATTACCTCCTGCGCAAGGTGCATGGATCTTTTATCCCGGTGGTGACTCGAAGGAGTTCCCCGTACTCGGGTCTGGGGGAAGAACGGCGTGCGCTGGTCCTGTGTATGACTTTGATCCGAGCCTGGAATCGACGACCAAATTCCCTAAGGCCTTCGACCGAACCCTTTTTATCTTTGAATGGTCGAGGAATTGGATCGTCGCCGTTCATTTGGATGCGGATTCCCAAATCGAACGCATGGAACGATTCATGCCCGACGAAAGCTTTGTACGACCGATCGATTTGCAATTCGATGCCAACGGCTCCCTTCTCATCATCGAATACGGAGAAACCTGGGGCGTGAACCCCGACGCCCGTCTGGTGCGCGTTGACTATCAAAGCGCCAATCGTAAGCCGCGAGCGAAGATCGCGGACTCCAACCGTTTCGGTCGCGAGCCACTCACCGTTCCATTGTCTGGACTACCATCCACGGATAAAGATGGAGATCCGCTCCGCTACGCGTGGACGGCCACCGACGCAGCCAATACCCAAGATCGTCGATCGTTGGGGGAAGGGGCTGAATTGGAGTACACATTCGATACTCCGGGCATTTACAACGTCGAATTGGTCGTGACCGATGCGACAGGTGCCAGCGACACGGCGGTTGTCCCCTTGATCGTCGGCAATACGACCCCGGAAGTACGATTCGTGGAACCTCGTGATGGAGACTTCTATAACCCAGGTGGTAGCCTGAGTTACCGGGTCATTGTCACCGATGCCGAAGACGGCTCCTCCGATGATGAAGTCATCGCGACCACCGATTTGGATGTGCTGGATGCATCGGCTCCGGATCGAGTTCTGGTCCAAGCCAAATTGATGTCCCCTGGTCACTCAACAGCCAACGACGATGCAAGCCCGCCCGGACTCAAGCTGATGCGAGGCAGCGATTGCTTCAACTGCCATGCACTGGATCGAGCTATCGTCGGTCCCTCGTTCTTGGATATCGCCAATAAGTATCGTGACCAACCCGGCGCCATGGAACGTTCGATCGAAAGAGTATCCAAGGGTTCCACGGGTGTATGGGGAAAAGTCGCCATGCTTCCGCATGGTCAACATACCCAGGAGCAAATTGCATCGATGGTCGCCTGGGTCTACGCAGCCCAACCCGATCCGACCAGTCAATCGAGCAAAGGGATGACCAATGCATTTCAACTTCCAAGCAACCCCGAGCTGGCAACATCCATCCTTCGACTCACAGCCAACTACACCGACCTAGGTCGCGAAGGGATTCCCCCCCTAACTGGCAACGCATCGGTCCAACTTCTCCCTCGCACACGCGAAGCAGAAAGCGCTGACCAGATTCAAGGGATGTCCGAACTCGGTGCACACAATGCTAGCAACGGCAAGTTTCTTGGAGCGATCAATCACGGGTCCTCTGTCGTGATCCGCAACGTTCCGATGGGACAAGTTTCGGCGATTACGTTTCGCGTCACGAGCGCTGGCTCAGGAGGCGAGATTGTGATTCTTGAGGATGGGCAAGACGGGAAGGAACTGGGACGAGTTCGAGTCGATGTCAATGGCTCGTGGGACGCGTGGTACGAACGGTCGGTCCCGATTGCTAGCAGCAGGGAGCGATGCGATTTGCGATTTAACGCCCACAATCCTGACCGCCCAAATGCACTGATGAACATCGACTGGATTCGATTCGAGCCCTAAACGGCAAACTTTCACTCAATCGTACAATCCAAACTGCCGATATCCCTGGCAGTGGCTCGGCTGGTCGCAACTCCATTGGGGGTTTTCGTACCGGAGTCCGTAACCAGTCCAGGATGGAACCGAACGATGAAAGCCAGCAAAACAACTTCAGGTTTTTGGATGCTCGCAGTAGCGATGGTGTGCGGATTGTCGCTCAACACAGGCTGCCAAGTCCAAGTAGCCGGACAAACCTTGCCGAGCCCTTACTACTTAATGGACGACGTTCAGTATTTCCCAGCTGGTTCCGAAAACAAACTGGCGAACGAAACGGCAGCTTTGAAGGCCGAGCGCGAAGAGGCCAAGGCAGCAGCCGCAGGTATGCGTCGCTAAGCAGCTATTGCGACTGTTGCATGTAGGTTTCCTCAAAAGGTTGGACGACGACGAATCCATCCCCTTGAAACTTCATCTGCAAGCTTTCGCCACTTCCGCGTCCAAGGAAGGTTTTGAAGCTGACATCGGTGCGGAACTCGGGTTCCAAGTTTCCGCTCCAGGCAATCGTTGCGTTGGGATCGGTGAAGACCGGTTGCTGTGGTGTGACTCGCAAAGTTAACGGATCGTAGTGGGATGTAACGGCGAGCAGTCCCGTCCCTTCGAATCGGGCATTGAACAGACCACCGCTCAACATCGCGGCCACTTTGCGAAGCAAGCGGATGTCGTATTTCAAGCTTGTCTCAAATGCGAGAACGTCGTTGGCGTTCACAAAGATGGATTCGCCTCGCATGCAGATGATCGTGACTTTCTTGCCCGCATCGGCCAAATAGAGCTTTCCTTGGCCGCTGGCTTTCGTCAGTCGGGTTCCTTCACCACTGACGAACTTCTTCATGAGGTTTCCGACCCCTTGCTCGAGGATCCCTTCCCGTTCGAAACGGATTTCGCCAACGTAGGCGATCATTGAGCCGGTTTTCGTCCAGATGTCACCCGTCAGATTGATCTCGAGGATGCGGTCTCGTTCCAACTCGAACAATCCTTGTTCTTTGTCGGTCTGGAGCGATGCATTCACAAAGTCTCGCAACTCATATCGAGCCCGCTTTCAACTTCAGGATGGATCCAAGGTTCGCGATAGGGTCGACGCAACATTCGAGTTGCTTCTTCATCGCCCGTGACGATTCCTTGTGCAGGATCGTAAGCTAGGGAACGTCCCAGTTGCATCGACATGTTGGCCAGGACACATGCTGCCGTCGAGATATGTCCTTGCTCAATGTCTGCGACCGGTTTGCTTCGGTCTGCGATGGCCTTGAGGAAGTCGAGCATGTGAACACGAATAGCGGGAGCGACGTGCTTTTCCAAATCCTTCTCCGTCTTGTCTTCAGGATATTGTTCCAGCTCCATAACCACGTCCCGATGAATCGGTTTGGCATCGCCACCGCGCGGCATGAAGTCGTAACTGTTGACACTCATCTTGAGCGTTCCTTTTTCGCCGTATAACGTAGCTCCCCATGGATAAGCCGGATCGGGAGCATCGCCCCACGTGCGATGGGTCCAGACGACGTTCAATTCGGGGAACTCGAAGGTAGCCGTTTGGGTATCGGAGATGTTGGCTTTGGAATTCTTATCTACGTAGATACCACCCGTGGAAGAGACAACGTTAGGCCACCCCAGATCCAGCATCCATCGCACGGTGTCCAACATATGGATGCACATGTCACCCACAATGCCGTTGCCATATTCCATGAACGCTCGCCATGAACGGGGGTGCACCAGGCGATTGTAAGGACGCATGGGGGCTGGCCCGGTCCACATGTCGAAGTTCAGGTTCTCAGGGGGAGCTTCGTCTGGAGGATTGTCTCGAGCGCGCATATGGTAGTAGCAATAGACTTCGGCATGCGAAATTTTGCCGAGCATGCCCGCGTCAACGATGTTCTTTTTGGCTTCCATCAAGTGAGGAGTGCTGCGACGCTGGGTTCCTACTTGAACAACGCGACCATACTTTCTAGCTGCGGCCACCATAGCTTGTCCCTCGACCACATCAGAGCATGCCAATGATCGGGAGTTGCAATGAGGACGATATCGAGGTCCTTCTCCGCCAGCAGTTTGCGGTAATCGGAATACGTTCGTGGCCGCTTCTTGGATGCTTGTCGTACCGCAACCATATCCGCGGCATCATGAAGCATCTTGCTATCTACATCGCACAGCGAAACCACTTCGACTGGCGCCACCTGGATCAACCGAAAGAGATCGCACTTCCCATACCATCCGGTTCCAATCAATCCGACCCGCTTCGCCGGCCCATCGGCCAACGCCCCCAATGTTGCCCGATAATCTGCAAGCAACACGCTGCTTGCTGCCAAGCCGGTACCGAGAAAATGTCTTCGTTGCATGATTCGTGCTGGATGTCACTTTAAAAGGGAGAGAATCGAAAAGGGAGAGGATCGATCCTTGGATCGCGAGCCGCACCCAGTATACTGAACCCTTCGATCGATGTGGGATCGCCAGGAAAGTAAGACTCCAAATATGCAATCAGAATGGGATGCGGTAATCGTCGGTGGCGGGGCCG
>JALOQW010000358.1 GCA_025459275.1 Pirellula sp. | reverse complement strand
GTCGTATTGAAGCAGGATGCATATTGATCGAGGACATCGCACCCGCCCAGCCAGCCTTGCTGCTAGACGGGTGCGGCGATTGGACGCCATGAATTTTTTTGGCACCTCGCGAAACGCCCCACCTTTCTGTTAGAATCTCCCGCCCTGTCTTGAAGTTTGCGTGGAACGAAATCCATAGGTTTTCCATTCCGGGAAAGGTTGTCATGCGTTGGGAAGGTCGAGAAGAGTCGCAAAACGTTGAGGATCGCCGAGGAATGGCCATGCCGGTTGCAAGCATGGCCGGCGGTAGCCTGATGTTCATTATCTTCGCTGTCGTCATTTCGATGATCCTCGGGGCCAATCCGAGGCAATTGCTCGAACAAGTCGGCGAAGCACAACCCGCCCCACAAACTCAGGTTCCAATCACACCGGAGAATGACAAAGACGCTGCTCTCAAGAAGTACGTCGGAGTCGTGCTGAAGGACAACGAAGACGTTTGGACACAACTGTTCCGAGAGCAACTCCGAGCGAAGTACGAAGAACCAAAGCTGGTTCTGTTCACGGGCGCAGTCCGCTCGGCGTGTGGAGAGGCAACCGCTGCGGTTGGACCTTTCTATTGTCCTGGCGACCGAAATGTTTACTTGGACTTTGACTTTTTCCGTCAATTGCAGAACGAATTTGGAGCCAAGGGGGACTTCGCCATGGCCTACGTCATCGCGCACGAAGTAGGCCACCATGTCCAAAACCTGCTCGGATTGTCCCGCAAGGTTCAATCCATGCAAATGCAAACCAGCAAAGCAGAAGCCAACCAACTCAGCGTTCGCCTGGAACTGCAGGCGGACTACCTGGCTGGTGTCTGGGCGCATCACGCCCAAAGGATGAAGGGTATTCTAGAAAAGGGGGACATCGAAGAGGCGATCAACACCTCCCAGAAAATTGGTGATGACGTGCTTCAGAAGAAAGCAACCGGTCGTGTAATCGAAGCAGCCTTTACACACGGGAGCGCTTCGGCTCGAGCGTATTGGTTCACGAAAGGACTGCAATCCGGCGATATGGAAGCGATGATGACCTTGTTCGAACTTCCTTATTCGGACCTCGACCCCAAGACCATGCGATAAGCGGTTTATTCGCTGGCAGGTTCCATCAATTGCCTGACCGCAAGTCGGACATCTGGTTGGCGCATCAGCGATTCTCCCACGAGAATCGCGTCGATCCCAGCTTCGTCGAGCCGCCGCACGTCCTCGTGATAAAAGATACCACTCTCGGCAACCAACGTTACCGAGGATGGTATTTGCGATCGCAACCGAATCACATGTTCCAGGTCGACCGCAAAGGTCTTCAAGTCTCGATTGTTGACACCGACCAGTAGCGTCCCTGTCGCAAGGACTCGCTCGAGATGTTCAGGTTCGTAGAGCTCGATAAGGGCGGTCATCCCTAGCTCGCGAACGATGTGGTACAGACGCTGTAGCTCGTCACCTGGCAAGCATTCGGCGATCAGCAGGACCGCATCGGCTCCTGCGACTCGAGCTTCGTAAACTTGGTACTCGTCCAGGATAAAGTCCTTTCGGAGTATCGGGATGGCTACCTTCCTTCGAATTTCGGTCAGATACTCCAGCCGTCCCTGAAAGAACGGCTCATCGGTCAAAACACTGATTGCGGCAGCTCCCCCTTGTTCGTACGCGACCGCGATGTCGACAGGATGAAACTGAGGACGGATCAGGCCTTTGGATGGACTGGCTTTCTTGACTTCGGCGATCAATCGGATGTGATCGTGGCCGCGCACCGCGCCGAGGAAGTCGCGGACCTCCGGGGCTGTGTGCAACGCGTCTTGAAGGGCTTGCAGATCCCGCCGTTGTTTAACGAGCGATATTTCCTCGCGCTTACTGGCGACGATCCGGTCGAGAACGGTGTTCATGCAAGTACCAAATCAGAATCAAAGACTCGCACTTGTTTCCAATGAGACTTTTGTTCCTCGATGAACTGCAAATGTCGAGGTTCGACTTGGTACGCATCGTGGGCAGCGCGGCTTTCGAAGACGAGGTTCAACGCCACATCGTAGCCATGGTCATTCACGGGGCGTGCAAGATCGCGATTAAGGGTTCCTACAGAGAAGTAGACGACTCCTGGGTGGCCATCCAGATACTTGTGGCAGGCAGCCAGCAGACCACGAACATTCTCGGAGGATGGGTCGTGCAATGTAAAGTAAACCATGTGAGATAGTTGAGACATATCAATACCTGGAGAACACTTGGTGAATATCTGGGGGATCGAATCGGGAGGATCGGTTGACAGAACTAGATGGAAGCCTGAGGAACTTAGCTGGATGCGATGGCTGCCGAATTCAGCTCGTAAGTCCGCGCCGAAGGCTTGCCTTGAACATGATTGTTCTGTGCGACCTGATACAGTTTCTGTCCCACCGGCGTTGGATACGTACCGGTGATGCAAGCTTGACACAGCTTGGATGCGGGCAAATCAATGGCTCTCGCAATCGAATCGACCGGGAGATACCGCAGCGAGTCGCATTCGAGGTCCCGGGCCATCCGCTCTTGGACTTCTTCGTTGATTTCCCCATTCGGCATAAACTTCGGTGCATAAAGTTCGTCGATGGTGGACATGTCGATGCCATAGAAGCACGGAGCGATGATCGGGGGGCATGCGACGCGAACGTGGATTTCGCTGGCGCCACCCAGTTCGCGGATTCGCTTGAGCAGCACCTTCATCGTGGTCGAACGCACGATCGAATCTTCGACGAGGATGACACGCTTGCCCTCGAGAACTTCACGAAGAGGGGTGTATTTCATCGCTGCGGAGACTTTGCGTGCTCGATTCCCTTCGATGAATGTCCGTCCCGAGTATCGATTCCGGATCAGCCCCTCTCGGCAAGGAATGCGAAGACGATATGCCATGGCGTCCGCAGCCGCCTTGCTGGTGTCCGGTACAGGCACCACGATGGTGTTGCTATCCAGAGGAATCTCATTCCTGGCGAGTTCAAGACGGGCAAGTTCCTCACCCAATCGGGTGCGAGACAGATAGACGCTTCGATCATCGAGCGTGCTCGCAACATTGGCGAAGTAAATCCACTCAAAGAAGCAATGTGCTGGCGAGCGTTCCTCGGTATAGCGACGGCTCGACACTCCATTGGCGTTGACCAGCATGCAGGTCCCAGGTTCGACAGAGTGAATGGCCGACCGAGGAAAACCAAGATTCAGCAATGCCACGCTCTCACTCGCAGCGGCAAATAGCGAGCCGTCGAATGCATAGCAAAGTGGCTTGATCCCGAGCGCATCGCGAGCCAACATGAGTTCTCCCTTGGCATTGATCAGTGCCAACGAAAAAGCGCCATCGAAGTTGCTGGCGGCTGCGGCGAACACGTCTACCAGATCCTTGTCGGGACTAACGGTCAATTCCCGCCCGAGCTCGTGCAAGATGATTTCGGTATCGGTGTCGCGTGCGAGATGATGGTCTCCTTCGCGTGTCAGTCGCTCCTTGAGATCCTTGTAATTGGCCAATTGACCATTAAAGCAAAAGCTGAACCATTTGTGTTTATGGATGTGCTGGCGTTCAAAAGGCTGGGCGTAATTGCGATCGTCCTGGCCACAGGTTGCATAGCGAACGTGGCCGATCGAAGCGGGACCTGCCAGCTGAAGCATGATCGATTCGTGCTTGCCTCGGTGTGACAAGCGAAAGACTTCGCTGACCGTTCCGATATCCTTATGGGTTTCCAGCAACTGCGATCGACTCGCGTTATAGGTGGTCATTCCCGCAGCCAACTGACCGCGGTTTTGGATATCCTGCAGCATGCGAGGGAGCAGATAGGATGTGCATTCCCGTCCGACTTCCGCGCACAAAGGACTTTCTGGAACGGAGGGCAAGTGGTAGACGGCGGCTACCCCGCACTCATGATGGAGTTCACTCATAGGATTCGGCAGATTGAGAAACGAGGCTCAGGCCTTTGCACATCCTAGCCGAACCTGCTCGAATGGGGAACAGGCTACGATTGCGAAGCGATCCACTCGGAAAGAATGCGTCCTTTGGTATCGGTTAATCGGAAGTCGCGGCCAGCGTGCTGATAGGTCAACCGTTCATGATCCAAACCCAGTATCGCCAGCATGGTCGCATGAAAATCGACAATCGGGACAGGATTCTCAACGGCCTCGGTTCCAAAATCACCGCTGTTTCCATAGTTTCGACCGCAGGCGACTCCACCACCAGCCATCCATAAGGAGAATGCCTTATGGTTGTGATCCCTCCCGTCGCGGCCTTGTGCGTAGGGGGTTCGTCCAAATTCGCCAGTCCAAACGACCAGCGTTTCATCAAGCAATCCTCTCTGCTTGAGATCGGCTAGTAAACCAAAAAGCGGTCGATCGATCGCCAAGCAGTTTCGTGGAAGCGCCTCGACGATGTTGCTGTGATGGTCCCAATTACCATGACTGATCTCGACGAAGCGGACGCCCGCCTCAACCATCTTGCGGGCCATCAAGCACTTGCTGCCAAAATTTCGCGTCTCTTTTCGATCCAGTCCGTACAAATTCTGCGTGGCCTCATTTTCGGAGGCGAGGTCCATGACCCGAGGAAGCTCGGATTGCATTTTGAAGGCCAGTTCGTAGGAATGAATCACGCCATCCATCTCGGCGTCACCAGGATCCATATTGCTTTTGCGACGATTCATGGATTGGATGAACTCGAGCTCTCGACGTTGGCGTGATTCCCCGGCTAATGGCGAAAGATTAGCGACCTGCGATTTGTCGACTTCCCGATTGTCGTTTCCGATTCGCATGCCTTGGTAGCTTGCAGGTAAGAAAGCGTTGCCGTAGTTCTGCGCACCACCGGCCCCTCCTCCGGGCGCGATGCTAATGAATCCAGGTAGGTTGTCGTTGTCGCTCCCGAGACCATAGAGCACCCAGGAGCCGAGGCTTGGACGAACGAACTGGCTTGTACCCGTGTGCATGCGGATAGTTGCTTGAGGATGTGCTGGCACGTCAGTCTGCATCGAGTGGACGACCAGCAAGTCATCTGCCATGCGAGCCAATTCCGGGAGAAGCTCAGAGAACCACAATCCAGACTCCCCATGCTGTTGAAACTTCCAAGGAGATTTCATCCACTTGCTT
>JALOQW010000357.1 GCA_025459275.1 Pirellula sp. | reverse complement strand
AGTCGTTACGCCTTTCATGCAGGTCGGAACTTACCCGACAAGGAACTTCGCTACCTTAGGACCCTCATAGTTAGGGCCGCCGTTTACTGGGGCTTCGGTTGCGAGCTTCTCTACCGAAGTAGATAACCCTCTTCCTTAACCTACCAGCACCGGGCAGGCGTCAGACTCTATACCTCCTCTTACGAGTTCGCAGAGTCCTGTGTTTTTGATAAACAGTCGCTGGTACCGATTTTCTGTGGCCTGATTGCTCAGGCGCCCCTTATCGCGAACTTACGGAGCCATTTTGCAGAGTTCCTTAACCACCGTTCTCCCGAGCGCCTTAGAATTCTCTTCTTACCTACCTGTGTCAGTTTTAGTACGGTCAACCTTGCTTTAACGCTTAGAAGCTTTTCTTGAGCGTCCTTCCATTCACTTCGGGATCTTAAGTGCCCTCGTGACTCTGTCTTGGCTGATGCCTGGCGGATTTGCCTACCAGACGCCTCGTCAGAGCCAACAGACATTTCTAGTCGTACTGCTGAATCTCCGGACGCCGTCCCTCCATCGCTTCACAAGATTGGCAACGGAATATTAACCGTTCATCCATCGTCTACGCCTTTCGGCCTCGACTAAGGTACCGGCTAACCCTGGGCGGATTTACCTTCCCCAGGAAACCTTAGGTATTCGGCGAGCAGGATTCTCACCTGCTTGATCGTTACTCATTCCGGCATAATCACCTGAACAGGCCGGCAACGCTCCTTACGGTACGTCTTGTATCTCCTGTTCAGCGCTCTCCTACCGATGCATTGCTGCATCCCGCGGCTTCGGTGTTCTATTTACTCCCGTTCATTATCGGCGCAGAACCTCTCGACCAGCGCAGAACCTCTCGACCAGTAAGCTGTTACGCACTTTTTAAATGGTGGCTGCTTCTAAGCCAACATCCTGGCTGTCACAGAGATTCAACTTTCTTAGTGACTGAATAGAACTTCGGGACCTTAGCTGACGATCTGGGTTGTTTCCCTCTTGACCATGGAGCTTATCCCCCACAGACTGACTCCCGAGATAGTTACAACGGTATTCGGAGTTTGGTTCGGTGAGGTACCCAAGGAAGGGCCCCCATCCGATTCAGTCTCTCTACCCCCGCTGCATAGTGGCTCGAGGCTATCCCTCAAAATATTTCGGAGAGAACGAGCTATCTCTGCGTTTGATTAGACTTTCACTCCTCCCCACAGATCATCCCATCGGTTTTCAACCCAAATGAGTTCGGTCCTCCACGCAGTTTAACCCACGCTTCAACCTGTCCATGGGTAGATCACGCAGTTTCGCGCCTAGCGCCCGCAACATTGTCGCCCTATTCAGACTCGGTTTCCCTTTGGCTACGGCCCGTAAAGCCTTAACCCGCTGCAAACGCTAACTCGCCGGATCATTTTGCAAAAGGCACGCCGTCACACTTCTTATAGTGCTCCGACCGCTTGTAAGCACACGGTTTCAGGTTCACATTCCTCCCCTAGCAGGGGTTCTTCTCACCTTTCCATCGCTGTACTGAGTTTACTATCGGTCATTGAGGAGTATTTAGCCTTGCGGGATGGTCCCCGCAGATTCAGACCACGTTTCACGTGCATGGTCCTACTCAGGTACCACTCGAGAGGCGCTCGACTTTCGCTTACCGGACTGTCACCGTCTATGGTCAGCCTTTCCAAGCTGTTCAGCTAGCCGCCGCTTTGTAACTCTCATGTGAGTGGCCCTACAACCCCGGAGAGGAAACCCCTCCGGTTTGGGCTCTTCCGCTTTCGCTCGCCGCTACTTACGGAATCGATTTTTCTTTCTTTTCCACCAGGTACTAAGATGTTTCAATTCCCTGGGTTGGCCACATGCAACTATGAATTCATTGCATGTCAATTCGAGGATCTCGGGATCATCACCTGTTTGTCGGCTCCCCCAAGCTTTTCGCAGACTTCCACGCTCTTCATCGCCTCTCAATGCCGAGGCATCCCCCGTGCGCCCTTAGTAACTTGACCATCGGAATCTCATCCTCCATCCTTCACCCTCTCAGAATACTGCTGTCACCAGCACCACCCCAAGAGACATCCGGCTAGAGTCGGATTCCCGCTTTTTCATTCTCTATTGCGCTCGTTTGAAAACGATCAGAAACCCCCTCGCAAGCCTCACCCGCCATCACTCGTTACCGAGCAACAACGCGATCCACTTACCAAGGAATCACAGAACCGGTTTTCAAACATTGTAGTCGCATGCACGCCCAGCTCTCGCCAGACATCCATGCTTCTAGATGCCATCTACCAATCCAACCAAATTGCCAAAGATCAGACCTCGAATCGCTCTTGCGAGCGGTTGCGAGGGGTCACCATTGTAAGGAGTCGTTTACCCGGCGTCAACACCGGACAACCCAACTTTGGTTTTTTCCTTCTCGCAGTCACTTCGTTTCCGAAGTGGCTGGTCGAGGGAGCGAGAATGATCCAGATTTCTTCCAGGGACGCAAGTCCTTTTTTGAAGATTTCTGAAAGCTTCCCGCAGTGGAGGTGAAGGGACTTGAACCCATGACCCTCTGCTTGCAAAGCAGATGCTCTCCCAACTGAGCTACACCCCCATAATCGTCGCGCCATTCGTCGCGTTTCGGCGACAATCGCGTTTCGGCGACAATGCGCACGCGTGGATTCGAACCACGGACCTCGTCGTTATCAGCGACGCGCTCTAACCAACTGAGCTACGTGCGCGAAGCCTCAATCCGTGAGCCACCGCCGTATCCGAATAATGGACGGGCAAGTGTATCGCAAGGTTCCCCGCTGTCAACGGAAAAACTAGCTCGCAACTCCTTCCTCCACAGCCCGCCGATCATCGACCAGCCAACGGATCGCTCTTGAGCCTTTTTCCAGCAATTCTCGAATAACCTTTCGGCTTCAAAGGGATTTTGCAACCGGTGTTCGATACGCAGCCACCGCTGGAATCACCCCGGCCAAGGTCCCGATCAACACTAAGCCGGGAATGATCAGGGGCTCGAGCGTCGAGTTGAAGCTGAGCCAGTCGATCTTCACCCCCGTCGCCGGCATCGTCCAGGGATTGCTCAGCGGCCCCAACGCATGACCCGCCAACCAACCCACCAAGCCCCCCGCCAACGCAATCAACAGCGACTCCAACAAAATGATGGCGGTGATGTGATCCCGCGATGCTCCCAAAGCGCGCATGACGGCGATGTCCTTCTTCCGCTCGTTCATGCTGTTGTAAATGCTGACGAGAATGCTGATGGCACTCACGATGCAAACCAGACTCGTCAAAGCCAGCAACGCCCATCGCAGCGGACGAACAAACAATCCCAACAATCCTTCGATCTGCGCGATCGGCGAAACCGCCTGCGCGAACTTGGTCTTGTTCACTTGCTTCTCCAAGCCGATCGCAGCGAAACCATTCGGCTTCAACAAGATTGCAGTCACTTCGCGTTGATGGATGGGGAGCCTGACTTTGGACAGAGCCGATTCGCGCTCCGGTGCAACCGCCGTGTTGGCTTTTTCCAATCCCGATTCCTCATCTCGGTCTGGGGCCACATGCCCCTCCAGCAAATAAAAGCCTTCAATATTCACGAACGCCCCGCGATCATTAGGACTCCCCGTTCGATCCAAAATGCCGACCACGGTAAAGCCCTGACTATGCGTATCTCCGGTCTCCGCGCCATGGGCCGCGTAGACCTGATCTCCCAACTTCAATTTGAGTGATTCAGCCACCTCCGCTCCGACCACCGCTTCGAAGAATCCATGCTCCTCAGAGTAGTCCACAAAGTTCCGGCCCGCAGAAAATGTGTAGGGGAGATCGTTTGCGTCCCCATGCTTCAATTGTTCAAAATAATCCGGCGTCGTGGCTACGCAACGGAATCGATCGACGTAGTCTCCCATGCAAATCGGTATCGCAAAGCCACCCTTCATCAGAAACGAATACAAGCCATTGCGCTCGGGATCCTTCAACTCCCCGCCAATGCGTTCGAATTCCTTTTGCCGACCGTCTCCAGGCAAGTACTCCATGTAGTACGAATAAGGGATGTTTTCCACCGGTTTACTCAGGAAAAACACGGTGTTGAAGACCAATTGGATGGGGCTTCCTTTCGACCCAATGATCAAGTTGTATCCCACGTTGCTGGTCCGTTCGAGCGACTTCTCAATGACCCCCGAGATCGTCAAAACGAGAACGACAAGAGCCACTCCCAACGCCATCGACAACGCAGTCAACAGCGAAGCCAAGGGCCGGTACATCAGATTTCGAATGGCAATGGCAAAGAGGTTCATACCGCATCCTGAGTGAGTGGTCGTTGGGCTGCTCGATTCAATTGACCAAGTTGTTCGACGCGAGCAAATCGCTTGGATACTTCGTCGCTGTGCGTCACCAGCAGCAATGCGACTCGTTCTTCCAAGCAACTGGATTGGATCAATTCGATGATTCGCGATTGATTCGCAGGGTCGACGTTGGCGGTCGGCTCATCGGCCAACAGCAACTTGGGCCGATTAACCAAAGCCCTCGCTACCGAAACCCGCTGCTGCTGCCCCACCGACAATTGGCTGGGCAAGTAGTGCATCCGATCGGACAAACCGACCCGCGCGAGCAGATCTTTCGCGCGCGATCCGTCGACCGCCCGTCTGGCAAAGGTCATCGCCAAACGAACATTCTCCAAAGCCGTGAAGGCGGGAAGCAAATTGAATGTCTGAAAGACGTAACCCATTTTCGAAGCTCGAATGCGATCCCGTTTGGCTTCTGAAAATCCAGTCAACTCCACTCCCTCGAGCCGGATCGAACCGCTATCGGGTTGAACCAATCCTGAGATCAGATGGAGCAACGTCGTCTTGCCTCCGCCACTCTCCCCGCGTAGCACCACTTGCTCCCCTTCATCCACATGGAACTCGGCGATGTCCAAGATGGGGACCTTGCCTCCACCCGGCTCTGCATAGGATTTCTTGAGGTCTCGAATTTCCAGCAGCATGTTCAGCGTCGTCCCTTCTGCTTCATGGCGCGATCGATTTCACGCCGAGCGTCGTTCTTCTTCATGACTTCTCGTTTGTCGTGCACTTTGCGACCTTTGCATAGACCGATCACGCACTTGGCCACACCGCGATCGGTAAAGTAAACGCGGAGCGGAATCAGGGTCAGCCCGCGCTCTTTGGCACGTCCCGCAAATTTCGCAAGCTCCCGCCGATGCAACAAGAGTTTGCGAACTCGCTTGGTCGGATGGTTCCAGAAGGTCGCTTGGCGATATTCATCGATTTCGCAATCGACCAACCACAGCTCTCCGTCTTTGATTCTGGCGTAGGCTTCTTCGATGCTGCACCGACCATTGCGGAGGCTCTTGACTTCGCTGCCGTGCAGGACCATGCCGCATTCGAGCGAGTCCAGAATCTCGTAATTGTGGCGGGCGCGACGGTTTTCGGCGACCGATTTGAACGTCGGCGCAGCGGCTGGTTTGGGTGCCGATTTCGAATTCCCAGGCTTGGCCGGAGCCGTAGGTTGCGATCGTTTCTTGTTCACTTCGTGCTGCTGTGGCTCGGGCTTGTGGGGAACTCGTAAACGGAAAAGGTGGCGTTCGTCACGTCGGGAGGTGGGTACAGGATCGGCAGCAAAGGCAGGGTTTGTTGCGGAACTCGATGGTCGAGGAGGACGTATCGAACGGCGTACTTTTCGTGCAGCTCCCACAACCTCTGAGTCGTCCAAGGCAATTGGATTTTCGCTTCATCCAATTTATACGCATCGTCCAGCCGTTTGGCCCACTCCACAATGGCAGCCGAGTTTTGCGGCATGTCTTTCGTACAGGCCAACTCGGGTCGATGCGTATGCCATTTGAATGACTGCTGATTGCGCGGGGTCAACCAAACTCCTTTGGAATCCGTGTTGTCGACGATCCATTCGCAAACCGCGAGCCAGTCCTGGTACTGCTGGCGCCGCGCCGATTCATCGTCCCACTTGGACAGGAATCTCGCTTTG
>JALOQW010000050.1 GCA_025459275.1 Pirellula sp. | reverse complement strand
GAATCGCTGGATGAGCCTGCAGAGCCACTAGAACCTCGGCCGGATTTGGACGCTCTCGCCATGGCTTTGGCTTGATCGATGCTTTCCTGGCTCAATCGATCGAACGGGATTCGCATATCTCGGCCATCGGATCGACGCAGAACAACAGCGTTACCGTCTAACTTTAAAAATCGAGCTTCGACTCGATGCTTGCCAGTACTATCGACCCACTCGACGGGGTCTTTGTTGGATCGATCCTGACCAATCGCAATTCCGACGAAGAGACAAAGGATGGAGAGACCCATCAGGCATCGACTTGTAACTACTTTCATGACCAACGACTCCAAAGGATGACTTGGGAAGAGGCACATCCAACAACCCAAAGGATACCTGTCGGGCAGAGAAAAAGCTCCCAGCGAGGCGCCCCCTTTTTTCTTTTTTCCTGGTTGGATGGTTCAGCCTCCCGGCAATTGGCCATCCGGGTACTCGAAAAAGCCTCGGCCCGTTTTGACACCCAAGTGCCCTTGGTTCACCAGCGATTCGACTCGTGCGACCAATGGCCCCCAGACGGCGTCTCCATCGACAAAACGGGCGTGAGACATGGTTTGATGGATGATATCCAGCCCGATTTGGTCCATGATCCCGAACGGGCCGGCGGGCATCCCGGTCGCTTTCTTCCATGCCATCTCGATTTCCTCGGGCGTGGCCACGCCTCGATCCAGCAGCTGCAATGCGGATTGCAAGAGACTCTTGAGCATCCAATTGAAGACATAACCCGTGTTCTCAGCCCTATTCACAATTGGGGTCTGTCCGATTCGAATCGCGAGTTGTACCAGTCTCTTTCGCGTTTGCTCGCTGGTTTGCGGGGCTGACGCGATGTCAACAATGGTCGCCTTCCAGATAGGAACATGAAAGTGAAAGTGCGCGTACCGCTCCGGTGCAGCGATATGTTCTGAAAATGTAGAGGGAGTGAAGTAGGAACTGTTGGATGCAATGATGGTGGGGGGAGCAAATTGCTCGGAATATCGCTTGAGGGTTCGCCGCTTCAACGCAACTTGTTCGGGGATGGACTCTAGGATCAGGCCTGGGATCGGTTGGTTGTTCTTGGATAATTGTTCCGGTCCGGTAGCGGACACGAAGGTCAGGCGATCGAGCAAGTCCTCCTGGGAAATCGAGGGCCAAAACCCCTCTTCGCAGAATCGTTCACGCTGGCTCAAAATCCATGTTCTTGACGCTTCGAGTGCCTGCGCGAATGGGTCCACGAGAGTCACCCTCACGCCGAATGCCGCCATTTGCCCTGCGATCTGGCGGCCTGTCCAGCCCGCGCCGATGATGATGACGCGGTCGATCGAATCCTCGTTTTCTGGCAATGGCATGCGACGTGAGCTGTTGAATGTTTCGCGGACGGTGGCTTACGGGCGGAAACTTTGTAAGCTATCGCCAAGCGAACACTCATGCCATCCCCAACGCCTTTTCTCGTCGAATGCATTGTGTCCGGAGGTCAAACCGGGGTGGATCGGGCTGCGCTGGATGCCGCGTTGGAGTTAGGGATCCCGCACCGAGGCTGGTGCCCCAAAGGTCGTAAGGCAGAAGATGGCGTTATTCCAGCTCGGTATCTGCTGCAAGAGACCGAGGAGACGGATTACTGCGAACGGACCAAACGCAACGCCTCTGAATCCGACGCCACGCTGATCCTTGTCCAGAGCCCAAACCGAGATCTTGAGTTGCGAGGTGGTACGCTGCTGACGTGGCGGTATTGCCAACAGCTCGCCCGCCCCGTCCTCGTGATTCGTCTGCAGCGGCCTGGGCCGGACAAACGGATCCGGGAATGGCTAAGCCGTCATCGGGTACGGGTACTGAATGTGGCTGGCCCGCGTGCGAGCAAAGATCCTCACCTCTATTCTGCAGCAAAAGACTATTTATTGCGGGTTCTTAAGTCCCCTTCTTCACGGTTTTCCGATTGACGAGTCGAAAAACTTCGTTGTAATCTCCCTTGGAATGCTGAATGCGGCGGATTCCAGGTGCCGGAATGGTTCCGGGCGACCCAAGAAACCCGCAAAATACTTCGATTCCTCAGAGTTTTGCCGAAGGCCCCCACTCAAGGGCCTGTGCCAGTGCGTTTTGCCAACGCGAGGCATGGCGGGGAGTCACGATTGAAAGGAATGATTTTTTCATGGCAACAGAGCTCGTAAGCAAGCTGATCGAAGCCGGCGCGCACTTCGGACACCGTGTCAGTCGCTGGAATCCCAAAATGGCGCCGTACATTTACGGCCGCAAGAATCTGATCCACATCATCGACATCCGCGAAACGCTCCGCGGAATGTTGCGAGCCAAGAAGTATCTGAGCCAAGTCGCCGCGGGTGGATCCTTGGTTCTGTTCGTTGGAACCAAACGTCAAGCTTCCGAAGTCATTCAGCGAGAAGCAACTCGATGCGGTATGCCTTTCGTCAGCGAGCGATGGCTGGGTGGTTGCTTGACCAACTTCCGCACCATTCGCGATCGAATGGGACGATTGGAAGAACTCGAAACCATCATCAACAGCGATCAGATCAACGGCTACTCCAAGAAGATGCAGTCCGCACTGAATCGCGAATATCGCAAGATCTATCGCAACCTGAACGGGATCCGAACCCTGAACCGAATTCCCGAATGCCTTGTCATCATCGATCCGAAGAAAGAAAAGAACGCGATTCGAGAAGCCAAGGCTATGGGAATCACGACCGTGGCTCTGATCGATACCGATTGCGATCCCACTCAAGTCGACTTACCGATTCCCGGCAACGACGACGGCATCCGTTCCATCGACTTGATTGTCAAGCAGCTGGCAGATGCGGTCTTGGCTGGCAAGTCGGAGAATCCCGAACTGATGAAGACCATGCCTCAATCGCAACCCGCATCGGATGTTGCTTCTGAGATGGCCGCTCTGGCTGAAAAAGAAGCCATCGAGTAACTCGACCTTCAGTCATCATCCGCAACGCACATTCAAACAGGAAAGATTCACATGTCCACGATTTCAGCAAGCGACGTAGCTGAGCTCCGCAAACAAACCGGCGCGGGGCTCATGGATTGCAAGAAGGCACTTCAGGAATCCAACGGAGACTACGAAGGAGCCTTGGAATACCTTCGCAAGAAAGGCCAAAAGGTCGCTGAGAAGCGAGCCGACAAAGACGCTACCGAAGGCTGCGTTGTCACCGCTCTCGATGCAGCAAAGACCACCGGTGTGGTTTTGGCACTGTGCTGCGAAACCGACTTCGTCGCCAAGAACGAAGGCTTCATTGATCTGGCAAAGCGACTGGTTCAACTGGCTCTCGACCACAAGGTCGAGTCGGTCGAACAGCTTAACGCTGTTTCCATTGATGGGATGACCGTTGCCGAAAAACTCGTAGAACAAACCGGCAAGACCGGCGAAAAGATTGTCGTCTCAGAACTTTACCGACTGTCGGGCGACAAGCTATCGACCTACATCCACGCCGGTAGCAAGATCGGCGTGATCTTGGCGTTTAAGGATGGCGGTAAATCAGGAGCCGATGAGTTCTTCCGAGGTGTGGCGATGCACATCGCGGCAATGAAACCCTCGATTCTGAATTACACCGAATTCGATGCAGACTTTGTCGCGAAAGAGACTGAGTCGATGCAGAGCCAAATCAAGGTTGAGAATGAAGACCGAGCACGTCTTGGCAAACCTCTCAAGACCGTTCCGCAATTCGTCAGTCGCCTCCAACTGACTCCCGAAGTCATGAAGGCAGCCGAAGAAGCGATCAAGGCGGAACTGAAAGCCGAAGGCAAGCCCGAGAAGATCTGGGACAAGATCCTGCCGGGCAAGCTCGATCGATTCGTCGCAGACAATACGTTACTCGATCAAGAGAAGTGTCTGCTCAATCAGTTCTTCGTTCTCGATGAAACGAAAACGGTTCAGGACGCTGTGAAAGCTTTTGCGGATCAAGCCGACATCGTGGCCTTCCGCCGCGTCGCCATCGGCTAACCGCCTCGATCGACTAAACGGCTCCGTTCCACACGGCGCCGGCGGCCCAACGGCCGTAGATCAGGCCACTCCTTCAACAAACGCCCCGCAATTCTTGCGGGGCGTTTGCATTGAACTGGTCTCGTACTGAAGTTGAAATCGTTAAAAAGCGATGAAGTCTTGAAGAAGTTCTGGCCTCAACACGCCGATCCGTCGAACTATAGCGACTATGACGATTGTAAGACTTCGTGATGGCCGTTCGAAAACACTCCTGGGCAATTGCTGGCATTACCCCCTGGTTTGCTTGGCGGTGTTTTGGGGAATCGGTGATTCGATTGCCTGGGGCCAGGAATCCGAAGCGTCTGACTGGGCTGCACAGATTCAGCAGCAGGATGAACGGATCCGAGCTCTTGAAGCGGATTGGAGCCGCTATCAGGAGCAACTTGAACAGGAATTGAAAGAAGCGACCAAGGAGCCCACGAAGGAAGCGGATCAGGGGGAAAAGAAAGAGAAGAAAAAATCCTGGTATGAGAAACTGACGCTGCGGGGTTACGCTCAGGTTCGAATCAACAAGGTGATGGATCTCCAGGACGATTCCTTTCCACCACAACTCCCCGCAGACGCCTCGGTTGCCAACAATCAATCCTTTCTAATTCGCCGTGCGCGTTTGATTGTCACAGGTGACGTTCATGAGCATCTTGGCGTGTACTTGCAACCCGAGTTTGCCGCGCGGATTCAAGGTGCTGCGGATTCGAATGACTATGCTCAGATTCGGGATTGGTACGGTGATCTTTACATCGATACGACGAAAGTCCATCGGATCCGCGTTGGCCAATCCAAGATCCCTTACGGCTGGGAGAATCTTCAGAGCAGCTCCAATCGAATCCCACTGGATCGCTCCGACTCGATCAATACCGCACTCCGCAATGAGCGCGATCTTGGAGTGATCTACTACTGGACCCCGGAGCCCGCTCAAGACTTTTTTAAGTACGTGATCGATGAGGGGCTCAAGGGCTCCGGCAACTACGGCGTATTCGGGATCGGTTTCTTCAATGGCCAAGGTGGTTCGTTTAGCGAACAAAATGACAATGCACACACGGTCGCCCGATTCACCATCCCTGGTTGTCTACCCAACGGCCAACGCTACGAATTGTCGATGCAGGGGTATACCGGCAGATACGTCGTGCTTACGACACCTATTTCCCCTCGAGGAATAGGGGCAGCAGTTGCTCCCTCAAGTCCTGTAGAAGGCGTTCTCGATCAAAGATTGGCTTGGACAGCCGTCTACTATCCTCAACCGCTCGGATTCCAGTCAGAGTGGAACATCGGACGTGGACCTGCGCTTAACGACGCTCAAGATGCGATCGAAGAGCGATCGATACAAGGGGGCTATGCCCAGGTCATGTACCAAGTCAAAAACCACTATGGAATCTGGTTCCCATTCTTTCGCTACAACTACTACGAAGGGGGATATAAATGGGAACGCAATGCTCCTTGGAGCCAGATCAGCGACTGGGAACTCGGAACCGAGTGGCAGATCATTCCGGCCGCTGAATTGACCGCGATGTTCACGTTTGCTGACCGCACGAACACCTCAGCCAGAAGCCAAGCGAATACCCTCTCATACGGACAGTTCGAGGCCACACTGGCTCGATTTCAATTCCAATTCAATTACTAACAAAGTCGAACAACCAGCGTTGCCATCAACCCCTGACTTCGCGCCGTTTACTTGACTTGAAGCTGGACACTCTCCGAGTGACTATTGAACTCAGGGGCGTACATGCACTGCAGCGTGGCCAGGCCCATGGGGTAGTCCCCCGCATGCTGGACCCGCAACGTGTATTCGAACACGTAGCTGCCCCGTCTCAAATAGTCGATGAAGAAGTGGGTCGCGGTATCGCGGGTACTTTCGTAGTACGCGAGCCCATCTTGGTAGCGATAGCCACTCAACACGTTCACCGGCTCGGTACCGCTACCGCGATAGTCCTTCAGGTGCACGTACTCCATGTCGCGATCGGTCTTGAGGACGATACGGCAGACCAGTTCATCCCCGACTGACACTGGCCCTTGGACCTCTTCCAGGACAGGCCCCGATTCGGTCAGTTGCCTTCGGTAGATCTTCTTCTCCAGCGTCAGCGGGGTCGCAACATGCGAAGTCACATTGCGAATGTCTTCAAGATATTGCCAGTGGACACTGCCCCAGCTGACCCCAGCATCGGACTTGGTGACCTGCACCTTGCCCATTTCAGGCTTCACCTCCGCGGCCGAGAACGTCCGTTCGTAGAAGCCCGTTCCCGCTTCGACTTGCTCGGGTTCGACCACAAGGTTGGCAACTTGCACTTGAACGAGTGAATCCGAGGCTAGCCAATTGGCACCGCGCCCGAGCAAGGCGTAGACGGCATCGGCCGTGGCCTTGGTTGTTTTCCAATCTTGAGTTTGCTTCTGTTTCAGCAACCAGACTTTGCATTCTTCGACCACCTCTTGATTTCCTGCGACTTCATCGAAGGCTTCGATCATCATGGCTTGTGTTTCGATCGGTGCGTGATACCACCACCACGACGCTTCCTTGTCTCGCCAGGACCTACCCATCTCTTCGTCGGAGACCGAGTTCTCTAAGAGACTCTTCATGATGGCGGTAGGCAACTCTTTGTCACCCATGCGTTTCATACCAATGGAGATGTGAGCCTGCGACTGGCGACTCAACTTCAACCAATGAGCGCGGGCTTGCGATTGCCAGAAACGGAGCCCTGTCTGGTATTGCTCAGCGATCGGACGATCCACGAGGTAGAAGCTTCGCCCGTACAGATACATGGCGATCGCAGGCGACAGATGGTTTATTTCTATAGTTCGATCTTTGGAGGGGATGCGTTCAAACGACTCCTGCATCCATGCGTCCAGTCTGTCCAACGCGCGAAGCGCCAATGATTCATCGACCCCAACCCCCATGTGCCGCAACCGACCGAAACCGGTGACAATGTACAGGGACAGATACTCATTGGCGGGGCCACCGGGGAACCACGGCCACATCCCAGTGTCGCCCTGCATTTGTGCCAGCTTGGTCATCGCCCGCTGCAACTCGGAGTCGAGACGGTTGCGTTCGAACAAGAGACCAACATTCTTGCGAGCTTGAGTTTCGTTCTCCGCATCTCGAAGCCACGGGGTCTCTTCAATCAGAACAGACTTCAGATCCTCGTTCTTGCTCAAAGGAGATTGCAATGCTTCCGGTTGCAATTCTCTCCATACGGAAAATACCCGTTCGATCTTGGGATCGCTGGTTGCGACATGCTTTGCCAAGGCGTTGGCGTAGAGCCGGTTGAAGACCTGTTCGCTGCATTCGTGTGGATACTCCATCAGATATGGAAGCGCGAGGACCGCATACCATGCTGGTTGCGACGTCATCTGAACCGTCAATGACTGATGCCGCAATGACTTCGATTGACCCGACTCGAGTAACTTCTTGAACTCGAATGCTTTTTCGGCGGGACCACGAATGGGAAGGGGGAGCGATTCGGTGACCAGAATGCGATTCGACAAGACGGGCAACATCCCCTCCTCACCATCGGAGAGTTTTTCGGTGGCTGCGATCGCCTTGAATAGGATGGGCCGAGCTCCATCAGGTACCTTGATCTTCCATCGAAGGCTCTTGGAGCTATTCGGGGCCAACTCAAACGATCGCTCAGATGTTGTGTTGCCAAAGGCTTCGTCAAGACTGCGAAGATCGATAGCATCGCTCAAATGAAGAGCAACGGTTCCCGACTGAGGCGCGGGGCTCTGGTTCGTCAGCTTGACACTGAACTCCAGTTCGTCTCCCTCTCTAAGGAATCGAGGTGGATTGGGTTGCACCATCAAGTCCTTCGTGGTGACCACCGAATCGAACAGACTGCCACTTCGCAGTTGTTCGTCATGGGCAAAGCTCAAGAATCTCCATTTGGTCAGCGCTTCAGGCATGGTGAATTGAATCGTAACTTTGCCGCTCCCGTCACTGATCAGGTGAGGGAAGAAGAAGGCGGTCTCGTTCAAGTTCTTGCGCGGTGACACCGAATCGAGCTTCGGCCCACCTGCATTCGGAGGTGCTCCGCCACCGCCCATCCCGAGTGGAACCATCGCACCGGCGGCCAGAGATTCTGCCATCGCGGCCATGGGCGCGCCAGCGCGGCCAGCGGCCTTCGAATAAACCTCGCCATCCGCGGCTGCCATGTCTTCAAAAAACATATCTCTGCCGCCCATCCCTCCTCCGGCCATACCTAGTGCAGCCCCGAATCGATTGAGCCCTCGCATTTGCAAGCCGTGGCTGCTGAAAGCTTGGAGCAACTGGGGGAATTGGCGATACAATCGCGATACCGGTATGCGATCCGAACGCATGTTGCCGCGAAGCCACTGAAAACCGTTCGCGACGTTTTGAAAGGAAGCGTTCAGCGACGGTGATTCCTGATAGAACATCGAAAATCGATGTAGCCAATTGTGAGGCAAGTATGCATCGAGCGATTGGTCGTAAAGAGCCGCGACCATTTCCGCCATGGTTCCCGCTCCACTCGGATCGGTGATGGTCAGGCTCCATGTCTCTTCCGAACCTGGAGTCAGTTTGGATCGAAATCGGTCCCAACGTACCTGCAACTGTTTTTGACTCCAGGGGACATCAATGACACGTGTCCCGGTATAGAGGCGGTTCTCTCGAACCATGGTGACATGAACCGTCAGGCCCCCTCGGTGAATCTCCTCGATGGGCTGCTCGATCGAGAGTTGGTTAACTCCCGCAGTGGTCCAATACTTCTTGATCGACTTGCCGCGATGCTCGATTTCAACATAGGCACGAGCCCCTTCGTAGCCCGATCCCCAAAGTCCTCTCCATGTGCTTCCTGGTTCGACTTGAAAGCTAGGAGCTGCGAACACGTAGGGAATCTTGAGCCCAAGTTGCTTCGATTTTTCGTCGAGAACTTGTACGTTCCATTCTGCTTTGACGGGCTTGCCGAAGCTGTCTTGCGATTCTGCGATACAGCGGTACAAACCGCGATTCAATGGGATTTCGAGATCTTGCCATCCAGCGTCTTGGGTATCGAAGTCCATCGAAGCGATCTCCTCACCGAGTGGCCAGTTCTTCCAATCGGCGGGATCAGGTTCAGGAGTAGGCACTATTCCGCGATTGATGGATAGACCTCGACTTGATGGACCTCGATTGCCCCGCATGGGTCTTGGCAGACGTTGTCCCAGCAGATCGGAGCGCAACACGCGCTCTGGTTCTCGTAACGAGTAAACGCGCAGTTTGCCCTTCCCCGTAACCGCTTCGCCGTCGAGCGTGGTGGTGCGGAGGCTTATCTTGACCTTCTCGCTTTGGGATTGCCAATCATTGGCGCTGATCGCCAGTTGCATCGTCTTATAGCCGACGGAAATCGTTGACTGGTCGCTTCGCGTTTCTCCCGTGCCATCCGTTACGTCGACCATGACGGAGTATGTAAAGATTGGATCGTCCGACTCTGGAACCGATCGGTCAGGTCTTGCAACGAATGGGCATTCGAACGCACCATCGTCTCCAGTTTCCGTCCAACCATTGGCAATCTCCTGCGACTGTCCGATAAACGGTGCAATGCGCCATCCGTAGCAGACCATGAACCAATCGGGCCATCGAACTTGCCGTACGACTCGGTAACGAACAGCCCCACCTTGGATGGGAGCCCCGGTGTAGGACATTGCCTTTCCGGTCACCTTGATTGCTTCGCCCAAACGGGACGGCTCCTTGGGAGCATCGAGGTCAACCTGGAACTTGGGTCGCTTGTATTCCTCGACTTGGATGGACGTTTGGGCGAAATTCATCTCATCCACAATGATGGTCATATTTCCGGTCCCGCGATCACGTGGAGCGGTGAAGCTGCCGGAGAAGGAGCCGAAGTCATTCGACTTGACATCGAGCGAGGCAACTTGCTGTTGGTTGATGTCTACGAGTCTGACTCGAAAGTTGCGATTCTTCATCAACTCGTATCGATTTTCCTTTTGGTCGACGGTCATCGCGACCCCTTTGAAATGAATCATTTGTCCGGGGCGGTAGAGGGATCGATCGGTGAAGAGGTTGACGTGCGACATGGCACGAGAATCATCCCGATACTGCTGCGATGCATATTCATTGATGGTTGCCAGGACTTCATCGTTGTGTCGCGCTATCAGGAAGCTGGCATTGTTGACTTGAGGCAGTTGGAATTGTCCATCTGCATCAGAGGTAGTTGAGGGACCTTCAACGAAGCGACGGTTTTGTGGATCCCGATGCAGCGTTTGAATCTTGGCACCAGCGATCGGCAAGCCGGTACGGTTGTCGAGTACGAAACCTGATAACGGGATTGGGCGGCTCCAGGATTGGCGAACGATTAGCGCTAGATTGCTAACCCAAGCTTCGCACGCGAAGACCTGATTGTCGGCTTCGCTGAAGTCGGGCTTGATGCTCGCGATCACGATGTAGTAACCAGCAGGCAGCCCTTTGGGAGCAGGGACATCGTGCGTTGTGGTACGAAAATCATCGGTTGCTGGGAGATCGGCTACCCATTCTGCGGCCCGAGGGCGATTGACCAGTTCCTTTCGATCGGCCTCATTGAATTGACCAGGTTGCCAACGATCTTGAGTCAGTCGGCTCATCCAATCGACACGCACGACTCGAAAGTGAAGTCGATTCACGTTCCGATATGTGACGCGAATCGAGGGGAGAGGGTCGCTCCACACTCGCTCAGTTTGCATCGATACCGATGTCTGGCGGATATCGGCAATCAGGTTTTTGCATTCGATCCCACCAGGGGATTCAGGGAATGCGTTGGCTCCTTGTTGGGCGACTTCAAGCGCTTCGACGTAATCCTGGTTCTGAACCAGGAGCTGCGCCCAACGAGCGCGAGCCAGGGAAGACAATTCGTGTTTCGCATGCTGATCTGCGAAGCGCTTTAGGGCAGATTGGTAACGATCTGTTTTTTCCTCGCCAACCGACATGTTGTAGGCGAACTGCAATCTCTGCAGTTCCGCATCGAGTAAAGCGCTGGGGTCCGCATCGTTCCGGTGGAAGTTGAGCAGATCCTGAAAGAGCTGAATGGCTCGCAGCTTCGTCGATTGTTCGTCTTTGGTCTCAGGCTTCCAACCGAGAAACTCGTCGAGCGAGCCGAGAACGGGAGATGAAGCATCAATCTCAAAAGCATCCTGGCGAAGCGTTCCTGCTTGTTCGCCTGCGGCATAAAATGCCAGGGCATGGTGAGCAAGGAAATCGAAAGCGGTTGGTCGATAGGAATCAGGCACGTTCCCTTTTTCGAGCAGCGCGTCCAGGTTGGCGATAGGAATGGCTTTGAGCGACGCGCCATCTTCGAGAGCCAGGGAATATTCTTGATCGATCTCTTCAAATAGTCGCTTTAGGTCCCAGGTCGTAAAGTCGTCGCTTGGGGCGGTGGTGGTGGCCGTTCGATTGGCGAACTGCCATCGATTCTGAAGAAAATAAGACCAGTACCACGTCCCCTGGAGAGCATGGAGCATGGGTTTCATTTCGGCCGGGGATGACTCGATGATGGGACGCAGTTGCTTGATGCGCTCCGACGGGTCCCCCCCCTGCACCTGCCCTTCGAGGACTATTTTGTACGCGATGGCTTTGGTTGCCTCGGGATAGGCTTTATCCTCGAGAGCTTGTTGGTAAATCGATTGCAACTGTTCGGCTGCGGTCTTCGGGAGCCCCTTCGAGATCGCGTCTTCGACTTGCTTCCACATGCTGTTTCTGTCTTCGGGAATCGGATTTTGGGGGCTAGCGAGAGTTCCTGCCACGAGCAGGGCAGAAATGCAGCATCCTAAGGATCCTAAGAAAATACGGAGACTCATGCTCGCCAATCCCTGCAAAATGGTGAGTGAAGAGGAGATCGATTGGACGAAGGCAATGCCATGCCAACGCTGCGAACGTATCGCAAGTTGGCTGTCCGATCAAGGTAACGCACCAGTGGTCGGTTTATTAATCGATTCTTGGTTAATGACTGAGAAAATCCAGCAAACGTTTGGCATGGGTTTCCATGTCCAGTTCCTACGCGAGGGCCTCTGGCACCATTTGCCGACGTGGAGATGCCTCGAGGGCTTCCTGCAAAACGGTTACCAGATCCTCCATCGAGTCATGCTGGAAAAGCTTTCCCAAGGGGTATCCGGCTACAGATTCGATACGGCGATGGAGTTCCGGGAATGCCCCATGATTGGGCATGACATATGGCAGTCCCATGCAGACTGCTTCCAAAAGAAATCTCCCTTTCGGTTCCGCATAGACAGTTGGTACGCAAAACAGGTCGATGGAGCGAAGAAAATCAAGTTTGCCCGCTCGATCGACCGACCCGGCGTACTCCCAGGTAAAGCAAGGGTGCTCAGCGGCCACTCGTTCCAAGCGACTTTTCTGTTGCTCCCAGAAGTCGACATGCTGAGGCCCCATCCAACCGGCCATTTGCAAATGAAGCGGGCGATCCCTCGACAGGGACGGGGCGATTCGTTCGCAGGCATCGACAATCTGATGGAGGCCTTTCTCGGGCGCCATACGAGCCAGATATCCGAGCTTGGCAACGTTGCCCTTTGGCGACTCTTGGACCGTTTGGCGTTGTCCTGGCGCTTGATCTTCCCCTAGTGCGCTGTGGGAAGTGAACTCGCGTGCATCGATACCCAATGGGACAACATGCATCTTGGAGTGGGGGATACGGAATCGGGATGCCATGGACTGGCCGTACGCGTGGGAATGAACGATGAAGCCGTCCACATCGGCGACTAGATCTTGCATCAGCCGCTCGCATTGCAATCGATCTTGAGGTGAGAGCGAATCCAAAAAGATATCATCCCCTTGAAGCGTTACGAAGACACGGGCGCCGAGACGCTGTTTGAGCGTGGGAATGGCACCGCCAATCAGGAGATTCGTCAGCAGAATGGTGTCCGGCCGTACGTCGGACGCCAACCAATCTAGAAGCCGCTCAAACTCCTTGCGCTGCTTGCCCCGAAATCCTTGAAGCATGCTGATCGTGAGGGCACCGAGCAACTTTGGTGAGGTTTTGCCTGCATCGCGCGTTAACCATTGGATCAGCCAGGGTTGGTTCAGGATGGCGTCAACAAATCGAGGGAGCCGGGCCAGCCATCCGACTTGCTGCTGCAAGTAGACGTTGACTCCCCCGAGGAATACACGCCCAACACTGACATCATCGTCATCGGTTCGAATCGGGGTATATACGGGGATCAGGAGGCACTCATGCCCCTCCCGTATCAGTTCGCGCGCGACAGCGTTGTCGTTCATGCACGAGCCACAGTACATTCCGGCAGCACCAGCGGTGAGATAAGTGATCTTCATGATGTGACAAAGTGTAACGAAGAGTCAAAAGGATCCAACACGCGTTGGAAGCTGGGTAAACTTTGCGGCCGAATACTTTTCGCTCGCGGAAATGTCTAATCAGTCGGCAAAGTCGACGTAAGTTATTGCTACCTTGCATTTTTCGAAAAATGAACCCGACTGCTCAAGGGTATTTCACTGGCTGGCCGATACGAACGCATGTCGTCGCATCTTGCCAAGGTTACGCCGAGTAACCGAAGGCTTCATGCAAGGCGAAATTGCCGGTGACCCAGAACTGATCGAGCCGATGGATGGCTCGGCCGGCAACCGTAGCCCGTCCTGTCAAGCAATGATTGCTGGAAGGGCATCACGGTCCATGGTTGGTTGGCGACCGATCACGAAAAATCGTCGTCAACCGGGAAGCGGGGCTAACGAAGTCACTGTCGGACTTGGCAACAAGTCCGCAACAGCCGCGCCAGTAGAGGGCGATTTCGGCGGCGACTTCGTGCGCCGAAATCGGTCTCAACTCCACCATGGATCGATGATGTTGGGAGATGGTCAGTGACCCAATGTACATAGGGAGATATGGTTCGATGAAGTGGAACATTCTGGTAGGGTCGATGGTCTTGGGCGCTAGCCTTTGCGGACAAAGCTTTGGCGGCGACCTGTTGCATCGATTGTTGGGTGGACATGGCTGCGGAGCCAAGAGCTCCTGCTGTGACACCACCGTTTGTGATCCGTCGTGCGGCGCTGAAATGGCTGCATGCGATCCTTGCGGAAACGGTCCAACCTGTGGAGCTGAGATGGCTCCATGCGGATCGGGTTGCGGTGCAGGTCCTTCCTGCGGCGCTGAGATCGCTTCCTGCGATCCATGCGGTGCAGCACCAAGCTGCGGCGCTGAAATCGTTTCTTGCGATCCTTGTGCAGCTCCCGTATGCTGCCGTACTCCAATCCTTGACAAGCTCAAGGGTCTGAAGTGCAAGATGGTTGCATGGAAGAACCGTATCCATGCTCGCCATGCTAGCTGCGGTTGCGAGACCGCATGCAGCGATCCTTGCGGACCAAGCTGCGGCGCTGAAATGGCTTCCTGCGATCCATGCGGTGCAGCACCAAGCTGCGGCGCTGAAATCGCTGCTTGCGATCCTTGTGCAGCTCCTGCTTGCGATAGCGGATGCGGCCTTGGAAAGCGTCATGGCGGTCTGTTCAGCAAGCTGTTCCGTCACAAGAGCGGCTGCGATGTCATCGCTTGCGATGCTTGCCCAACCGCCGGTTGCTCGTCCTGCAATGGAAGCGCTGCTCCTGCAGCAGCTCCAGCTGCAGCACCTGCTCCAGCTGTTGATCCGCATGCCTATATGAACACCAATCGTCGTGTCATTCAAGCTAGCAGCACCCGAGTTCGTTAATCACGAATCCGATTGCTAGAAATCAGACACGAGGACAATGAAAATCGGCTCGCTGGAAACGGCGAGCCGATTTTTATTTATTTACGGCTAGCACGCAGTTCTTCTACGGTCGCTCGAAACTCCTCAGCGGAAATCCCGTACTTGGCAAGGACCGTTGCCATCATCCCTCCAACATGCTCACATCGCCCCTGTCGCGCCGAAGGGGACGGTTGAACTCGTGGACGACTCGGACGGACAGACGGTTTCGCAACACAGTCCCAATCAAATGTCTGCTGAACCAAGCGATCGTGGCTGGGTGCGCTCAATGTTGCAACGGCGGCCATGGTGCGGTGACTTTCCTGTTAGCGATGTATGGACTAGGAACCAGGGATTTCATTTCTGTTCCTAAGGATCGCTAGGGCTTGGACACGTTAGGTCACGCCGTCAAGAAATGGAAAAATTCTTTCGCTCCACGCTGAGGGATTGCCGCAGCGGGATTTTCCACTCTGGGCACTCGGTCCCTGAAGAAGAGGGGGGGAGGATTTTGCGATCCGATCCGAGTACGATACGGGGCATGATGACTCCACCTATTATTCAGCGAGATCGGTTGCTCGACCGGTTTCTTCAATATGTCCGTATCGGTACCACGGCCAACCCGAATACCAATGACTACCCAAGCAGCCGCGGGCAGTGGCTTCTCGGCCAGCTGCTCGTCGAGCAACTCAAGGA
>JALOQW010000049.1 GCA_025459275.1 Pirellula sp. | reverse complement strand
TCTCGAACGGGTCGGCCAGTACCATTTTGGAAAGTACGATCGCAGTTCGTATCTAGAAACATTGCAGGGAGCGCGGCAGGCCCAGGCACAACAAGCGACACAATTGCTTCAACAAGCCAATGATCTCTTGCAGAGTGGACAGCGCTCCAAAGCCCAATGGGCGTTGAACAATGTCGCCAATCGCTATGCTTTGGATGCAGCATCCAACGAGGACGCACGAGTGCAGCTGGGGAATATTCAGACCCAGCAAGCCGTCGTGGGTTTGAACTCGAGACGGCAGCGTTTGCTTTTGGACAACACGACATCCGATGGGGTCACGAACGAGCAGCAGTTGCAGGCCGCCGCCGCTAACCCCATCCTAAATCAAGAACAGGTGAACTATCGGCCACAGGAGTTCGGGCAGTTGCTAGCGGGTAACTCCAAGGAAATGAACGACGCCCTTCAACAAATCGCAAGCCGCTTGGTTCTTCATCAGCGCGTTACCGATCCGGCACCGCAAGCATTGATGATCCAACTTCCTGAAGAAGGCAACACGATTACTTTCCGGCGATCGGTCCAGGTCAAGGAGAACGCGCCGCTTGAGTTGAATCTCCAGTTTCACCCCCAAGATCGTCTTCAAATCTGGGAGTGGATAGCAGTCGGCGCGTTGCTGTGCGTCTTGTTCTTAGGGATCCAGAGATCGGCGAAATGACGACGTTTCATAAGAAAGCGGGCTGGAGAAACAGTGGGTTAACACCTACCGCTCGCCGGGCTGCAATCGCTGATCTGGGCCGCAGGCGCTAGCCGCGTTATTGGGGCTGGCCACTAGCAACCCCGCTGCCGCAATCGTTGAACTTCAGTGAGCGGCAGCAGTTCTGAACATAGTGATGCCCCGAAGCGCCGCTAGCGCGTGCGGCTCACGCGCGGGCCGTCGTTCTTCGGGCGAGCGGGGGACGTGAGTCCCCTGTTTCTTGCAACGAGATCGAAGGTTCGTTGAGTGGGTTAGTTGTTGCAAAACGGAAGCCGGGACCGAGAAACAGGGGGTTAACACCCACCGCCGCCGGGCTGCAATCGCTGATCTGAGCCGCAGGCGCCTCCCGCGTTATTGGGGCTGGCCACCAGCAACCCCGCTGCCGCAATGATTGAATTTCAGTGAGCGGCAGCCCTTCTGAACATAGCGATGCCCCGAAGCGCCGCTAGCGCGTGCGGCTCACGCGCGGGCTGTCGCAGAACCGCTGCGGCGGGCTATCCTTCGGTTTTCATCGAATACTGGGCGACTTGCACGCGCCATAGCGTAATGGCTAATAGAATCGCCGTCCCGATCAACAGCCAAGCGATATGGACCCAATCGGAGACTCCGTCGGAAACCAACTCGGACGTTCGCATGAACTCGTTCAGCGGGATATCCAACCAGGATGCCATCAGTGATCGGATCCGATAAGCGATGGTGAACTTGTTGATGACCGCCGGGATCCAACCCAAAACTCCTTCCACCACCGCTGCGTAAAAAAATGCCAGTACCATGCTTCGACGTTGAACTAAGACCCCAATCAACGCGAACAAGGCCCCGTGGGCCACGGACGATAGGAAACACAAAGCCAACATGACGAGCCAGACACGGAGCGGTTCCGCAAAGCCAACAAAAGGGATTGCGATGGTTGCAGCGGCCCAGCCACAGGTCGTTGTCCACAATACGGCGATTGCATACTTCCCTAACACCATCGCCCGCCTCCCCTCAGGACGGATGACGGCGTAGATCCACGTTTGACCTTCCATCTCCGCATTCACAATTGGGGTCGCCCACAGCAGCATCCCCAGGATCGTCACGATCTCAGGCAGGAGCACGAAAAACAAAATCGACATTACCGATTGGTATTGTTCCGACCTCGCGAACCGCGGTTCCTCGGCAGAGAATGCAGCTACCAAGATCAGAAAAACCGGAAACACCACCATCGCCACCCACAAGCCGATCCGGATCGGGGTCATGGATCGGAGCACTTCATACCGAGCTACGCCCACTGCCCCTCGTCGCAAACGAGTCGCCATCCCGTTCATCATGTGCTGACTCCTGCCGGAGCAGTCAACGATTCGCCCCGATGCTTCGAGACCAACAATCGGAAGAGAGAACTGATATCCCCTTCACTTCCGGCGACTCGTTCAATGACAAGATTCTCTTCAGCGCTCCATTCGGCGAGACTCCGATACAATTCGAGGGGTCGCTGGACGGTCAAGACCAAGCGCTTTGGATCGGCATCGCGTCGCAAGGAACGCAACCAGGTTTGATTCGACAGTCGACTCGCCAACGCATCGCGCTGTGGGGAGTCGACCACAATTTCTTGAGGCAAGTCTGCGAGCAATCGCCGCAACTCCCCCGCCGTGCCACTTGCCAGCAATCGTCCACCAAAGATCAGCATGAAGGAGTCGGTAATGCGTTCGACTTCATGAAGAACATGGCTCGCCAGAAGAAGGCTCTTGCCTTGCCTGGCCCATTCGATGAGCATCTCGGAGATTTGAAACCTTCCCACGGGATCGAGACCATTGAAGGGCTCGTCGAGAATCAGCAGCTCCGGCTCGTGGGCAATGGCCTGAGCGAGTTTGCAGCGTTGCCTCATCCCGAGCGAATAGGTGTGAATGGGTCGGTCCAATGCGTCTTGAAGACCCACCAGTCGCAATACCTCTTCAGCCCGCGACTTGGATTCGCGCGTCGACCATCCACTCATGGCTAATTGGAGCTGAATCCAGCGTCGAGACGAAACGCCCTGAACCAGCAAGTCACTGGAGGGGCACAGTCCGATACGCTGCAGGATATGCGGTGAACGATAGGGATCATGGCCAAATACCTGGACATGTCCCAGCGTCGGACGGAGAGCTCCCGTCAGTAAACCGATCAAAGTCGACTTGCCCGCACCATTGGGTCCGACCAACGCGTAAGCTCCCGAGGGCAACTCGAGCTTCAGATCATTGACCCCGATCACCGTACCGTACATCAACGATACGTGCTGCAGATTGAGAAGGGGTACAGGGCTCATGCTTTCAACATCCTCGCTACGCGTCGATACGCGATTCCGTAACCGAGGATCGACATGGCGATCGCAACCACCCATGGTCCCCAGGCCCATGGCTCGCCTTGAGCCAGCCCAAAGATCTGCATCTGCATGTAACCTAGAGTCTCATAGGGAGAAAAAAGCATCCACGAGTTGTACTCTCCGAGAAACTCCATGCGTTCGGGATCGATGCCTCGTCGAACTTGTGCCGCAAGCCAAAGCACTTGGTACGAGACCGCACCCACCACCCAAAACGCAAACCATGCGAAACCAGCATAACGGCTCTCCTGAGTCAACGCCGACATGGCTAATGCCACCGCGGTGGTTGGGATCATCAACACCAACGTGGCAGCCAAGATCCGCAACGGCAAGTCCCATGTCTGGGCAAAGGCCCACGGGTCGGTCGAAAGAAAGAGACCCGCTACATAAATCAGCAGCGATGGGACTGCTGCCATCATGAACAAGAGAAAGTAAACGATGCCCGCTTTCCCCAACACGTATTCGGCGGGAGTCAAGGGCCGCGATAGGTACAGCAGATATCCTTTGCTTCTCAAGTCGTAGCTGATCAAACGGGGCGCAATCAAGCCCAGTACGACGATCATGCCGAATGCTTGCGGATACCGGAAGAGAACCAGCAGTAGATAAGACCATGCAAAGTGCCTGGCGGCAGCTGGATCCGTATAGGCCGTTTCGAGATCGAACCCAGCTCTTTCCGCAGCCCGTTGGGCCGGCGGGGATCGCAGGAACGCTTGCATGGCATCTCGGGTCGAAGTCCGATCCACCGACTGTTCAAACAGTCCAACGAAAATTCCGACGACCAATGCGGGAGCTGCCATGAACAACAAGATGCGCTTGAGCCATGTGTTTCTCCAGACCAATCGAATTCCAGTCTCGGCAACCACCATCGCTCGCGTGGATCGCGGCGTGCGATGTCCTTGCCAGGCGCGATAGCCGACATCAAGAATGGGCATGGACACCCTCCGTAGACACGACCGCATCCAGAAATGTCTGTTCGAGCGAGTTTCGGAATCGATCGACGCGTTGGATCAAGACGCCTGACTCTCGACTCGCTTGCCACACCGCTTGTAGCACGTGATCTCCTTCGCCATCCACACGCAAGTCCCCGGCACCTAGACGTGAAACGGAGATTCCGTGTTCGGCGATCTTGGACTGAAGGATTTCGGTGTCGGAAACCACGCTGACTTGAAACCCGGCTTGCGAAGGTCGTTGCAGATTTTCCAAGCTGTCCACGACTCGGACTTGACCACCTACCAAGATGACAACCCAATCGCATACCCGTTGGACATCATGCAAGATATGAGTTGACAAGAGAATCGACTTTCCTTTTTCATGGGCGAGGACAGCAATTCGGTCCAAGAGTTGTTCGCGTTGGGCTGGATCCAGTCCGGTGGTCGGCTCATCCAAGATCAGCCACTTGGGGTCATGAACGAGTGCTTGCGCGAACTTGAGCTTCTGTCGCATCCCTGTCGAGTAGGTGTCGACGGTGCGATATCGTTCTTGACCCATGTCGCAAAAATCAGCCACTTCGTGGGCTCGGCGGAGCGCCTCGGTCCGCTTCAGCCCTGACAATCGAGCCATCATCTGAATCGATTCAATGCCTTGAAGCCCTTCGATGTAGCAATCGTCCTCGGGCAGATAACCGACATGATCCCGAAGGATACGAGCCTCGTCCGGCCAGCGGTAATCCAAAACACGCCCGTTCCCAGCGTCGACCGCTACCAATCCCAAGAGCGCTTTGATCAACGTGCTTTTGCCGGAGCCGTTGGGTCCAAGCAGACCAACAATACCTGGAGGTAGTGCCAGAGTCACATCGCGCAGCGCCGTTTGTCCGCCATAGCGCTTGGTAACTCCTTGGATTTCCAGAATGGGCTGCATAGTCATCATTGAAAAAGGTGATTGGGGTACTTCGCAGGCAAGGGTTAGAAATTGGATGATTGGGGAATGAAAGGAGGTAAAAATTTCGGGTGGCAAGTGCTACAATGCGTGCATGAAGAACATCATTTGCCAGCCGTCACTTGGGAAGACGCATTGTAATCCAGCCCTTTGCCTTAGGGGTTGTGTTCCCACTCTCCATCGGGGAAGAGCCTCGCGATTCATCTGGACGATGGCGGTAACGATGGGGCTGGGCGTCTTTGCCTGCGGACCGTCGAGCTGGTCTCAAGATCCCCTCCCCGAACCGCCGGCGGCCGTTTTAGCCGCCCAACAACAGCGCATCGAAGCCATGCGGATCGCAGCCACGGCAACCGTCGGCGTGTTCGGAGTGGACGGTCAAGGTGGTGGGAGTGGCGTTTGCATTACTCCCGATGGCTATGTATTGACCAACTTTCACGTATCCAGTCCGTTTGGTCACCGCATGCGATGCGGTCTGAACGATGGGAAAATGTACGAAGCCGTGGTGGCAGGGATCGACCCGACAGGGGACTTGGCCGTTTTGAAGATGTTTGGCCGCGAGGATTTTCCGACCGCGAAGATCGGGGATAGTGACCAGATCCGAGTCGGACAATGGTGCTTTGCCGCCGGCAACCCGTTTGTGTTGGCAACCAATCTGCAGCCCACCGTCACGTATGGCTTGATCAGCGGCGTGCGTCGCTACCAGTATCCCTCTGGGACGATCCTCGAGTACAGCGACTGCATTCAGACCGATGCAGCCATCAATCCCGGAAACTCGGGAGGCCCGCTGTTCAATGCGCAGGGGGAATTGATCGGGATCAATGGCCGATGCTCTTTTGAAAAGCGAGGACGCGTCAACGTCGGGGTCGGATACGCGATCTCGATCCGGCAAGCGATGAACTTTTTCTGGCATCTTCGATCCGGTCGAATCGTGGATCATGCCACCTTGGGCTTCACCGTGGCTACCGACAGCAAGGGGCGTGTGGTGGTTTCCAACATCCTCGAATCGAGCGACGCTTACCGAAGAGGACTTCGCTACGGTGACGAAGTCCTTCGTCTCGACGATCGAGACATTGCGACCACCAATCAACTGAAGAACGTCTTGGGGATCTTTCCGAATCAGTGGCGGATCCCGATCCGTTATCGCAACGATGTGGAGATGGTCGATACCTATATCCGACTTCAAAACTTGCACTTGCCTATCGAACTCGAGGAGATCGTCCAAGGGGAATCAGCCGAAGCTCCGACTCCTCCTCCTCGCAGTCCACAAGAAGAACCCAAAGACAAAGAGGAAGAAGAGGCAAGCGAACGAGAAGCCAGCAAACGCAAAGAAAAGGATCCGCTTGCCGATCGCTATGAAGTTCGGCGTGGATTCAGCAACTACTATTTCAATCGCATCGAGTTGGATCGCGTAAGTGCTTCGATCCCGCAACGTGGCGATTGGAACGCAGTCAGCTCGGGCTGGCAGTTGAACGGACAGGTTACTGGTGAAACAACGCCCCTCCAGATCTTGTGCAATGATCAGTCGATTGCCGCCAAGTTCGGTGACCGCGAAGAATCGGTCGGATCCAAGTTGGGATGGATCCCTTGGATCCAGCAGCGATCGACTCTTCCCCTGGCACTCGGTGTCCGCGTTTGGCAGCAATGGCATACGATAGGTCCGCGCAAGATGGGAGAGGCCATTTACATTGGCCGAAGTCCGCTCGTTGGACGAGAAGGTCTGTTCGACACCACCCGCATTACCATCGGGGAACTGGATGCGGTGGTCTACACCAGACCCGAGGATGGTGTCATCGAATGCATCGAACTCGTGATCGACAATCAGACCGATCCAGCGGAAATCTTTTTTGAGAAGTATCAAACGATGGATGGCAGACTGATGCCATCCCAAATCCGCCTCGCCTATGGATTGGAAACTCGAACCGCCATGGATCTCCAGTCGGTTGAATGGAACGCAACGCCCGTTCAGGAGGCTGCTCAATAGATGAAGACCGTTTTGAACATTGCTGTTGGGGCATGGTTGTCCGTATTTCTTATTTCGCCGCGAATACAGGCGACAGAAGCCGATCAAGCATCGCTTCCAGTTTCGCGAACTTTGGAGCAGTTACTTGTTCAAGCTGAGCGATCGATTGTGAAGTTATATGGCGCTGGGGGCGCGCGAGGGCTCGAAAGCTATCAGACAGGGATCGTGATCGGTGATGGCACGTTGATTTTGACGAGTTGGAGTACCGTCTTGGACGTCGATAAAGTGCGTGTGGTTACGTACGACGGTCGTCGATTGGATGCCGAAGTTGCGGGGGTTGATCCACAGTGCGAGCTTGCCCTGCTTCGGATCCCGGATGCCGGCTTGCCAGGTTTCACGTTGGATGGTGACAGCACGCCTCGGATTGGACAACGCGTTTTCGCAATCACCAATCTGTTTGGAATTGCGGCAGGGAACGAATCCTGCAGCGCTCAGAAAGGAGTTGTGATGGCGATCACTCCGCTGACCAAACGGAAAGGATCGTTGAAGACCCTGTATCAGGGGCGCGTGATCGTACTCGACGTGATGACCAATAACCCTGGTGCCGCCGGAGGAGCCTTGATCGATTTGTCGGGTCGATTGGTTGGGGTGATCGGCAAGGAGCTTCGCGATGAACAAGCCGGGATATGGATCAACTATGCCCTTCCTGTTGATGTCGTCAAGAGCTCGGTCGATCGTATCCTGAGCGGTCAGACAAGCAGCTCGGTCGCGACCACGACCGTGGCAGAACCGCATCAACTCTTAGATCTTGGTTTGGCACTGATTCCCGACGTTCTTCCGAAGACTCCGGCCTTCGTCGACTGGGTGCGTGAAGATTCTTTGGCGGCGCGAGCAGGACTGCAGCCAAATGATCACATCCTGTTGGTCAACGACATTCGAGTCGATTCTCGCAAGGGGTTGGAACGCATATTGTCCAGCATCAATCGGAGCGATTCTCTTCAGATACTCGTGCAGCGCGGTCAGGAATTGATCCGCATCCAGGTGCGTCCATGATCGGTACCACACGTTTCGCCACGGGTTGGTTCGCGCGAGTCAACCTTGCGGTATGGCTTGTTTGGGTCGCTCCTGGATTGTTCGCAGAACCTCCCTTGGATGCGCTTGAACAAGAGGCGTTTCAAGCGGCGACGTTGTTTGCTCAAGATTCGATCGTTCAAGTCGAAACGTTTGGCGGTTCCGAGTTGGTGCGTGACCAGTGGGTCGCCTCTGGTCCTTCGAGCGGGACGATCTTGACTGCGGACGGTTGGATCGTCACCAGCACCTTTCAGTTCCGAGGCCAACCCGCATCCATCACGGTCGTGCTCCCCAACCAGGAACGCAAAGCGGCCAAGCTAGTTGCTCGAGATACGAGCCGCGAGTTGGCGTTGCTTAAAATTGATGTTGAGCAACCGCTTCGTCCGATTCTCGTCAGTCCCCGCGATGAATGGCAAATTGGTCAGTGGGTCGTTGCCCTAGGCAAGACGTTCGATCCGTCCGTTGCGAGCTGCAGTGTTGGGATTCTCAGTGCGCAAGGCCGAGTTTGGAACAAAGCCATTCAGACCGATGCCAAAATCTCGCCCCAAAACTATGGGGGACCCATCGTCGACTTGCGAGGGCGAGCGATGGGAATCCTGACCCCTTTGAATCCTGGCATCGTCACTGAAGGAGAAGTCGAACAGTGGTACGATTCCGGGATCGGTTTTGCAGTTCCGATCCAGGACATTCTGCAGCGGCTTCCTGAGATGCAGCAAGGGAATGACGTCTTTCCAGGACGGATTGGATTTCGCTGGCGCGGACTCGATGAATACACGGGGCCAGTCATACTTCAAGGTGTGACACCAGGCTCGCCGGCAGCCAAAGCGGGAGTGCGCGCGGGCGATAAGGTTCTGGCCGTTGGCCCCTCTAAGGAATCACTGACCCGAATTGAAAACCATTCCCAGATGAAGCATGTCTTCGGTCCCATGGATGCAGGCATGACGTTGGCGATGAAGTTGGAGAGGGATGGCAAGGAACTGGTGCTCGAATGCAAATTGGTCAAAGAGCTTCCCACCTACCGCGAGCCGTTTCTAGGTGTGCTCACAGATCCATTCGATGACAAGAATCCAAACAAAGTTGCGGCACTGATCCCGGGCGCACCAGCTGCGAAAGCCGGGATCGGAGTCGGTGATGTCATGCTCTCTCTCCAAGGTGAGCCATTGTCGGTCGAATCGCCATTGGATGCACGCCTTGCATCGTTGGATTATCGCGATCGAGTGGATATCCAAGTGCGAGCCATGGATGGTACCGAACGTACCTTGCAGGTTCCTCTCACGACACATCCTGAGGAAGCTCTGGAATGGGATTTCCGCCCCAAGGCTCCGGAAGGAATCGACGATCCCGATTCTGCTGCAAAGGGTACCGTGCAATTGCCGCTCGGGGATGTCAAGAATAAGGCCTTTGCGATTGTCCCATCGACCTACCAGTCGAGTGTGCCTCATGGGCTGCTCATTGTGTTCGCAGATGCAGGTCCCCAAGATCAGAAGTTGTGGACAGATGCATGGGAGCCTTTTGCGCGCGAGCATCGGTGGATCATCGCGGTAGCTCAATCTGCCGAGGAGAAAGGCTGGACGTTTGAAGAAGTCGAAATCGGTTTGCGTCTCCAGTCGATCATGAGTCGCACGTACAGCATCGACCGTCGCCGTATTGCAGCGGGTGGCATCGAGTCGGGTTCGCTCTTGGCCTACATCACTGCCATGCAAGCGCAAGAGATCTATCGCGGTGTATGGTTGTGCAATCCAAAACTACCTGCACGGTTCCGAATGCAACCTTGCGAGCCGTTCAAAGCGATCCACTACTTCGTCAACGGTACAGACAAGTCCATCGATCGTTTTGTCGAAACAGCCAGAACCGCAGGCTACAGTGTGCAATCGAGCAGCGCGATGTTGGAAACCGCCAAGTTGCCGGAATCACCCGTACTGCAACCTCTGCAAGGCTGGTTGCGGTTGCTCGAGGCTTATTGATGCCAAGTCCCCGCGTCCTCGCTTTGGTTTTGGGTATCGTCTTGATCATTTTGGGGATGACCATGCGGTTTGCGCCAGCCGTGTGGGATGGTCAGCGATGGCTGGCCACAGATACCTTGACCAAAGTCGGTTTGGTTTTAATCTGTATGTGGCTCGCGTGGCCATTCATCGAATCGATTCGCCGGACCCCTGGTGGCGCGATGTTGCTGGTCGCTTGCACTGCAGCCTTCGGTTTGTTCCTCTATAGGCCTAAGACCCTTCTTTTAACTGGGCCTTTCTTGGCGGTTGCCATCGCCGTCGCCTACCTTCGCCGCTGGTTCGGAAGCAAACCGAAGAGTTAATGCCCCGTAGATCAGGTGTTGAAAAACCGCCTGTGGCGGGGCCTCAGCTGTCGCAGATCCGCCGCGGCGGGTTCTCGTCCTGCGTTTCTCTCTCAAGAAACGTCTCCAACTCACGACCAACCCGCTTCTATCTGACTCCTCGAAACGGTAGTTTCGCTGCCGTGAGGTTGATAGTGGCGGTGCAGGGCAAGAACTGCTGAGGACAGCAGTTCTACTGACATTACCCCGCACTTCCGAGATCTTTCAGCCACTAAAAATCATCCCACTCATCCGCAAGACAGGACAACGCGGAATCGAGGTTGTCGATCGGGATCTCCGATATCGGATGGTCCGATTCTCCTTCACCATTCGAACCCCCGCCCGAGTTGATGAAGTTGATGATCATCAATACATCTAGCGGCTCGATAGAACCATTGTTGTTGGGATCCAGATAGGGACGCGTGTCGGGAACATTGGTCGGCAGTCTTCGTGAACCGTTGGCGTTGATATCATTGATCAGCGCCAGAACATCCAGTGGGGAAACAAAACCGTCGAAATCGACATCGTACGGATTGTTGACATTGAAAAAGGCGGATCGCACCTGAACTTGCACATCCGAGACATTGCTCCAGACACCGTCATTTCCTTGAACTCGGTAGGAGAACGAGTCGAAGTAGATCGCATCAGTGGCTGGGCGATACTCGACGCGACCGTCGGACAAGACGATTGCTTGTCCCGTCGTAGGTGGAGTAACGATCTCGAGGCTAGCTCGATTGGCGTTGCTGGTTGGATCCACATCGTTGGCCAAGACATCCAGGACAAGAACTTGATTGACTGGAGTATTGCCTGCATCGGGAACCGTGGTGATCGGTGTCTCGGAGGCGTCCGTAACAGCGATCTCGAAGTTCCGTTCAAAGACCAATCCACCGGAGTCCGTTGTTCGTACCCGAATCGAGTATTGATTCTTGGTCTCGAAGTCAAAGACGTCCGTCGAACGGAGAGCATTCCCAACAATTTCGAACGAACTGTTGTCCTGGCTCCCGGATCCTGCCACGAGAGCGTACACGAAGCTGTCCCCTGGATTCGCATCGGACGTGGACAACAGTCCAATCTGCGTTCCGACCGGTGTACCTTCCGCAATGGTATTAGCTGACAAGGTGATGCCGGTCGGTGCCGTATTGCCACTGATCACTGGCACACGCGACGTGAGACTTGCCACGCTGAACGATCGTGTCTCGATCAAGGAGGGCGAGACCGACGAGCCAGGTGCGTTGCCATCCGAACGATCCCAGGCTCGGAAATCGATACTTGCAAAGCCGATGAATCCTTGGTTGGGTCGGAAACGGACTCGGGTACTGGCGTTTGCTGCCAACACGAGCACGTTGCCATTTGTCAGCGCTGAAGCGACGGGGACAAAGGTGGTGCCGTTCAATGCATACTCCCATACCCCATTGGCATTGTCGACCGAGACCACGGCCATTCCCAATCCAGGTCCATCGGGATCGGATACCCGACCAGAAAGGATTGTTGAAACCAAAGCGCCATTGTTCGTGGCATTGGCACCGGAGGTAATCGTTGGGAACTCGTAACCACCCGAAAGCACCGGCGCGTCGTTCGTGATGACATCGAAGGTACGAACGTAGGCGCCACCGGGTGATCCGTTGGAATCGCCATCTAATGGATTGCCGGAAACGTCCCTCAGAGTTTGAGCGACATCGCCCGAGATGCTGAGCCGATACTTGCCCGCCGCCAAGGCACCGTTGACGAGCACCAACCTGAGTTGCTGTGCCACCGCATCGTATTGGGCGCTGACGGGGATGACGTTGTCGTCGGTATCGCCAAAGGTATTGTTGGCCCCAGCGGACCGAAGGTCATAGAGCAGCGATGACAGAGTCGTTGAAGCCAACATCGGTTCACTGAAACCGAGAATAAGCTGCGTGAAGCCAGAGGCAACCGCATTCTGAGCACCGATTGCCAGAGGAGATGTCGATACGATTTGTGGTGATGTCGTATCGCCGCTATTGCCCGCGTATTCGTGAGCTCCCAGATCCCGGAATCCTGGCGTCAGAGTCCAAAGAACGGATGGAGAACTGCTCAAAGAGCTCGCTCCGTCATAGGCACCAACGATTGCCCCTGTCTGGCCATTACCGGATGCGACCCCTACGGTCGGAGTTAAACCTGTATTGCCGGGTCCATAGTCGAAGCGGATTTCACCGTTGGAGAACAGGACGACTGCGAACTGAAGGTCGCTGTTGCTGACTTCGTGTGTCGCATTCCATCGGAACTTGAGTTGCCCATTGACCGACGCATCGACGAAGATGTCGTCCCCTATTCCATTGGTTCGCATGTTGTCCCAAAGCGGAGCAATACGTGGAGGGCCAGCGATGAGCGCGTTGCTGCTGTTGGCGCTCTCTCCAGCGTCGACCTGGCTTCCGAATTGCAGGAACCCTTCGGTAGAGACAAAGACCGAGTTATAGGTCGTACCATAAAACGGGAACGTAAAGCCCGATGGGAAAGTGAAGGCAAAGGACGTGCCGTTGCTTCGCCAGGTCGTTTGGGCTATGCCGGTGGCCGTGAAGAGGTTGTTCGACGTGACCACCGGACTCAGCGTGGGTCGGCCGACGTTGGTTGGACCTGCGTCATCGCTTGCCAGTAATCCTTCAATGTCCTGTCGCCATGCGTTCCAAGCATCCCCTCGATCGGTAGCCGGCGATCCTTGAAGGCGTTGGAAGTTATCGTCGATCCCGCCGTCCACTCCTGCGGCAAACCCAAGTCGGTTATCGGCTCCATCGATATCGATAAACAAGGGGTCCGAAACGATACTCGTTGCATCTTGTGAGGATGCGGTTTGCCAGTCGCTGAGGGTCGACTGATTTCCGTTCCAGAACCCAACTCTCGCATTGGGATCTGCACTGGTACGCAACAAGTTGCTGTTACTCACGAATCCTGTCTGGCTGCCGTTCTCGACAAACAAACCATATCCCGAAAGCACCCACACGATATTGTTGTGCACTCGAACATTGCGCGAGGACGTTTGCAAACGGATCGCATCGCCGACCGTTTGGTAGATCGTGTTGTTCTGGATCGTCAGAGAACCTGACGATGTATTGTTCTCAACCAAGATCGCTCGGTTGGTATTGACGTAGAGGATGTTGCTGGCGATCGGACCAGCAAAGGTCGTCGTTCCTCGAACTCCGATTGAATTGGAATAGATCCGATTCCCAACGATCTCGGAACGGCCACTGGCTTGGATTCCAATGTTGGTGTTCCCAAACACCCGATTGCCTTCGATGCGGGCACCCGATCCGAAGACGGTTTCGATTCCGTTGGTATTGTTTCGGACGACGTTGTTTCGCACGACGGCGTTGAGTGGAGTTCCAGCAGCGAGAATATTCCCAGCCATGACGGCAAAGGATGTGCCCGTGTGGTTGTAAACCTCGTTCCCTTCGATGGTGACCACTCCGCCTGAATTGATCCCTGTCGTCGTGTTGGCGTAGATTTCATTCCCTTGGATCAGGGCCCATTCGGTCTCGAGGTTACCACGAGCATAGATTCCGGTCGCATTCCCATGGATCTCATTGTTGCGAGCGATGCTGCGCCGACCGGGCATGAAAATCCCCGTCCCGTTATCGAAGATGTCGTTCCCTTCGATCACATGATCGAACCCGGAACCGGTACCACCAGCGCTGATGCCGCGTTCGAGAGCGATGCCATAGATCTGATTGTCGAGGAATGTACCTCCCGGAATTCCGAAGATGACGTTGTCGCGAGCCAGCAATCGATCATTGGTATTGCCAATCTCGATCCCTGCATAGTAGTTGCCGAACAATCGGCTGTTCTTGACAACCAAATCATCGCTGTCGGAGCCCTGGTCCGCGAAAACGGCGGAATAGGCACCTGTGATGCTCACCGAATCGATAGTCACACTGTCGGCATTGATGAGTTGGAATCCGAAAGCGATAGGACTGGTACTGGTGTTCTGTCGCTGGAAAACCGCCGAAGCGTCCGCAGGCCCCAGGATCCTCACTCCCGAGTCACTATTCGTAATCACCGCGTTGCGCAGCATCGGGTAGTTCCCTGAGGCAACGTGAATCGTATCGCCTGGATCCAAGTCATAGACGTCAAGCATGGCTTGGATCGTCCGCATCGGACGGTCAGGAGTCTTCCCTCCATTCGCGTCGTCCCCATTGGAACTGATAAAGTAATCCGCTCCGTTATTCACTACCTCGAAGGCCTGGTCCGAAACGTCAGAAGTGAGCAGCCCTTGTTCCGACACCACGCGCAGTAAAGCTGTTCTCGCATTGGTCGGTTGCGTGGGCATCCACGTGAACTCTCCCCGTCCATAAACGTCGAGCGGAACATTCGTCGCGATGGTCGACCACGTTGCACCACTATCGCTGGAAGCTTGCAACGTGACCTTGGGAGCGGGATCCGCAACGGCCTCGTCGGCCGTAATCTCGATGGCGCTGAGGATGGCACCAGAAACGGTCTTGTTGACAAGGCGAACATCGAGCACTCCGTTGCTTACAGAAATCCCTGGAAAGCTTCGAGTCAAGGCACGATAGAGAGCTCCGGATGCTGCTCGCACATCCAGATTTTGCACGACCGTCGTGGATTGCAGCTGAACATCAAAGATTCGGCTGCCGACCACGACACTAGGATTCGGTTCCGCGAAATGGAGACGAACATTGTAAGTTCCATTTCTCACCGGCAGCGTGAATCTCAACGATTCATTGACACCGTTGATATTGGCGTAGCGTTGGTACACCTCCGAGGGAGCAGGGTTCGCAATCGTTGACGTATCTACGGCCGTGGTGCTGACAAAGGTGGTCCCTGTCAGCTGGAATTCCGCGCCCGAAGTCCATCGATCGACGGGACTTGTACCAGCCACCCATTGCCCAACAGGACGGACCGGAGCCAGGCCCGACGACTGGAACTGGACGCGATACGGTGTTCCCACTTCCAATTTCTCGAAGCCGTTTGGACTCAGTATCTGAACCGATTCCGAAAGACTGACCGCAGCCGCCGAAGTGTTCCCCTGGGAACCGACGTTCACACGATTGCCGTTGGGTAGGGGTTCCAAGGAGTAAGCGAGC